>JBIOEK010000276.1:0-5665 GCA_044445925.1 Hyphomicrobiales bacterium | reverse complement strand
CTGCGCACGCCGCCGCCCACGGTGAGCGGCATGAAGCAGGCCTCCGCGGTGGGGGCCACGACATCGAGCTGAATTCCGCGCCCCTCTTGGCTCGCGGTGATGTCGTGGAAGCACATTTCGTCGGCGCCGACAAGGTCTCCATCAACACGGCCGCCGTGAAGAACCGCGGCTTCGTGAAGGAGGCGGCGCGCAAATTCGGCGATCAATGCATCACCGTCGCGATCGACGCGAAGCGCGTCTCGCCGGACGGCGCCCCGGCGCGCTGGGAGATCTTCACGCATGGCGGGCGCGAGCCGACCGGCATCGAGGCCATCGCCTTCGCCGAGGAGGTGGTGTCGCTGGGCGCGGGCGAAATCCTGCTCACCTCGATGGACCGGGATGGTTCCAAGATGGGCTACGACCTCGCTTTGACCCGCGCCATCGCCGACCGCGTGCATGTCCCGGTCGTGGCCTCGGGCGGGGTCGGCAGGCTCGAGCATCTGGTCGAAGGCGTGATCGAGGGTCATGCGAGCGCGGTGCTCGCCGCATCCATCTTCCATTTCGGCGAATTCACCATTCTCGAGGCCAAGCAGCGCATGCGCGAGGCCGGGATCGCGGTCAGGATGGATTGATGACGATGCCCTTCACGACGCCCTTCACCCTTGCCGATCTCGAACGGGTCATCGCCGAGCGCTCGACCGCGGCGCCCGAGGATTCCTGGACCGCGAGGCTCCTTGCCAAAGGTCCGGCGAGGGCCGCCAAGAAGCTCGGCGAGGAGGCGATAGAGACCGTGATCGCGGCCATCGAGAACGACAAGGCGGCTCTGGTCGGCGAGAGCGCCGATCTTCTCTACCATCTGCTTGTGGTGTTGCGCTCGCGCGGCATCTTGCTGCAAGAGGTGCTCGACGAGCTGCGGCGCCGAAGCACCCAGTCCGGCCTCGCCGAGAAGGCGGCGCGCGGCAAGCCTTGAAGCTCTTTTATCCGCGCCCGGTCATGTCGCTCCGATCGGCTGTGCGTTCCGAACCCGAATTTTGCGCCTTCGCCAGATGTTGCGTAGAATTCGAGCGCGGCGCCAAGGTCGATCCAAGCGGCTCTTGATCTTGGGTAACGCGGCATCCGAAGGACAGGATCATCGCATGGATGAGCGGGCCGGCGAATTTTCGACGGGCGGCGTTTCGCCCTATCGCGTCTTCACGCGAGACGAATGGGCGAAGCTGCGCGCCGACACGCCGCTGACGCTCAGTCTCGACGACCTCGTCAAGCTGCAATCCCTGAACGACCCCATCTCGCTCGAGGAGGTGGTGGCGATCTACCTGCCGCTCTCGCGCCTGCTTTCGCTCTATGTCGCAGCCACTCAAGGGCTGTTCAAGGCGACCCAGCGCTTCCTCATGGCCGAGGACGGCAAGATGCCCTACATCATCGGTCTTGCGGGGTCGGTTTCCGTCGGCAAATCGACGACGGCGCGCGTGCTGACGGCACTGTTGTCGCGCTGGCCCAATACGCCGAAGGTGCAACTCGTCACCACCGACGGCTTCCTGTTGCCCAATGCCGAGCTCAATGCGCGCTCGATCATGAACAAGAAGGGCTTTCCGGAGAGCTACGACACGCCGGCGCTCCTGCGCTTCCTCAGCGACGTCAAGGCCGGCAAGCGCGAGGTGCGCGCCCCGGCCTATTCGCATCTCGTCTATGACGTCGTGCCGGGCGAGGGAACGATCGTCGATCGGCCCGACATCCTGATCCTCGAAGGCCTGAACGTGCTCGAGCCGGTGCGCCTGCCGAAGGACGGTTCGGCCATCCCCTTCGTCTCCGACTTCTTCGATTTCTCGATCTATCTCGACGCCGACGAGGGCGACCTGCAGCGCTGGTATGTCGAGCGCTTCATGCGGCTGCGCTTGACGGCGTTCCGCGATCCGCGCTCCTTCTTCCGGCGCTTCGCCGAGCTGAGCGAGGACAAGGCGCTCGCCACCGCCGACGATCTCTGGCGCAGCATCAATCTTCCCAATCTGCGCGACAATATCCTGCCGACGCGCCAGCGCGCCGATCTCATCTTGCGCAAGGGCGGCCAGCACCAGATCGTCGAGGTGGCGCTGCGGCGGCTTTAGAGCGCGATGACGTAGTGCCGCGGCCCAATGGCGTGCCGGGCCAATGGCCGGGGTGCGGTTATTTGACCGGTTGAATCTATAGCTCTGGCGCCGCGAGCTTGGGCTGGTCGCGCAGCAGTGATTTGGCGCGGCCCTAATTCGCCTGTCGATCCCGATCTGGCAGCACGGGCGCGGCGAAGCACATCCGGCGTCCCGACCAATCAGATAGCCGGCTACCAGAATCGGAACATTCAATGTTGAAAATCAACATTCCTCAACATTCTCGAGCCGGATGATCGCCGCGGGGCGAGCGGTTTCTCCGCGTCGCCTTAAACGGGCAGCCCTTCCTGCTGCGCGAGCTCCCTCAAGCTGCGCTCCGGCCGCGCGCCCAGATGCTGGATCACCTCCGCCGCCGCGAGCGCGCCGAGCCTCAAGCACTCCTTGTCCGAAAATCCGCGAGCCAGGCCGAACAGGAAGCCGCCGGCGAACAGGTCTCCCGCCCCGGTCGTATCGACGAGCCGCTCGATCGGGAATGCCGGCACCGACACGGTCTCCTCGCGCGTCACCGTCATCGCGCCCTGGGCTCCGCGCGTGATCACGCCGAGCGCTCCGGTGTCGCGCAGTGCGGCGACGGCGATCTCGAAGTCCTCGGTCGTGAACAGGCTCTTCAGCTCATGCTCGTTGGCGAACAGCACATCGACCGTCCGGGAACGCAGAAGCTGCATGAATTCGTCGCGATAGCGATCGACGCAGAAGGCATCGGAAAGCGTCAGCGCCACTTTCCTGCCGGCGCTGTGGGCGACCCTCGCCGCCTTGCGGAAGGCGGCCTTGGCGAGCGGCGGATCCCAGAGATAGCCTTCGAGATAGATATAGGCGCTCGCCGCCACCGTCTCCTCGCCCACATCGTCCGGGCCGAGCCCCTGGCAAGCGCCCAGATAGGTATTCATGGTGCGCTCGCCATCGGGCGTGACCATGATGAAGGACCGCGCGGTCGCAGGACCAGCCTTTGCGGGCTTGGTCTCGAAGCCGACCCCATAGGCGTGGATATTCTGCGCGAATATCTTGCCGAGCGTATCCTCCCTCACCTTGCCCACGAAGGCCGCCCGGCCGCCGAAGGAGGCGACGCAAGCGGCCGTATTGGCGGCGCAACCGCCGGAGATGATCTGCGCCGGCCCCATCGCCGCGTAGAGCGCCTCGGCGCGCGCCTCGTCGATCAGCGTCATCGCCCCTTTGTTGAGCTCATGGGCGGCGAGGAAATCGTCATCCGCATGGGCGATCACATCGACGATCGCATTGCCGAGGCCGAGAACGTCGTAGCGAGTGTCGGTCATCATCCGCCCATGGGTGGAAATATCGCTGGCTGGCCGCCTTGCGGCAGGCCATCTCGCATTCGAGCTTGTTTGGGGTCAAGTGCGGTGCCGCCTCGCCCTGATGCGCAGGATCAGCGCTCCCGTGCCTCCAAGCCCCGCGCCAGCTTCCTGAAAGCCGACCACCAGGGGGCGCAAATCCGGCATGGCGAGCCATAAGGGCACGGCGCGGCGCAGCACGCCGCGGTCGTCGCCGAGCGCGTTGGCCTGCGCTCCCTTGCCGGTGATGACGAGGGCGGCTTTCGTTCCCTCGGCCTGGCAACGGTGCAGGAAGGCCGAAAGCCGCCACTTCGCCTCCTCCTGCCGCAGGCCATGCAGGTCGAGCACCGCGCCCGGCGCGGCCGCGCCCCGGCGCAGGCGCTGCACGAAGCGGCGCTCCAGCATCGCGAGCGGCGGCGGCGGCGCGGCCGAGGCCTCGCCATGGGATCTGGCCTTCGCAGCTTGCGTGCGTCTGGCTCCAAGCTTGATGTCCCGCGCGGCATCCGTGGCATCCGCTACATGATTGGGCTCGTCGATGATCGCGGGCAGCTTTTTGCCGCGCAGCGGCCTGACGGTCCGCGCCACCTCGGCCCAGACGCGCAGATCCTCCTCGGTCATCGCGCCGCGCGGGCGGCGTGGCGTGCTCACGGCGCAATCGGTGCGGCAGCACGCGGCCGCAGCACGAAGAGCCGCCCGCGATGACGTTGACGGCCGGCAGCCGCTCCCGCCGCCGCGCCGCTTCCGAAGAACACATCGACACGGCCCGGCCCGACGATCGCCGCACCCGTGTCCTGCGCGATCATCAGCCTTTGCCAGCGCCCGAAGCCGCCCTCCGGCTCCGGCCTGTCGGTGTCGATCCAGAAGGGCAGCCCGTAAGACCAGAGATCGCGATCGACCGCGATGGAGCGGTGAGCCGTGAGCGGCTGGCCCTGGCCGCCGACCGGGCCCTCGCCGACAGCGAGCGCGGCATCGATCGCGAAGAACACATAGGAGCGGTTGCGCCGCATGATCGCCTCGGCTTCGCCCGGATGGGCCCGCAGCCAGGAGGTCAGCGCTTCGAGCGACATCTCGTCCGCCGAGATTGCGCCTTGCTCGATCAGCGCTCGGCCGATCGATGTGTAGGGCCAGCCATTGCGGCCCGCATAGCGCAGGCGGATCGCGCCGGCGCCGGGCAATCTCACCCTGGCGGAGCCCTGCACCTGGATGATGAAAACCTCGACCCTGTCCCGCAACCAGACGAGCTCGAGGCCTTGGCCGTCGAGCGCGCCGGCCTCGATGGCGGCGCGGTCGGGATAAGGCGCGAGGCGATCTCCGAGCCGCCTCGCGCTGGTGAGCGGAATTTCGGAGCCGGCAAGCCTCTCGCCTCGCGGAAGCGTCACGAGATCGGCGGGCCGCGCCAGAAGTGGTGCCGGAAAAGCCTCGCTCGATGCCGGCGCCCCGTCGGTCTCGGGCTCGAAATAGCCGGTAAAGAAGGGCGGATCCTTATGCGGCAGGATCTCCCATGGCGTGAATTGGGCCTCGAAGAAGGCGCGCGCCTGCGTCCGCGCCTCGATCGCGGCTCTGCAGGTGGCAAGCAGCGCCTCGTCGGGGGCCCGTGCAGGCCGCAGCTCGGGGCGTTCCTCGACAATATGGGCAGCGCTCGCCCGAAAGGCGCGATAGGCGCAATCGATATCATCCCCGCTCCAGCCCGGCAGCTCGTCGAAGGCGGCGGGGCGCAGCCTCGTCACATCCTGGAGATGGGTAGTCGCAACCGGCTCAGATCCCCCTTCGGGCAAGGGTGCCGAGCGCCCGGCCGCGCCCATCCGGAGAATCCGTATCAGTGGCTGGTTTCGGTCGCGACCAATTGCCAATTCGGGTCTGGGGAGCGCGTATCGCGCGAGAACGTCCAGACATCGGTGACGTCAGCGACCTTGTCGGGGTTGCCATCGATCACCTTGCCGGCCTGATCCCGCGTCGCCGTGATCAGCTTCGAGGAGAAGCGCACCGTCACCTGGGCCATCATGTCCTTGACCTGCGCGTCAACGATCTTGGCGTCGTCTATTGAGACGAGCGTCATCTCGACCTTCTCGCCACGTGTCTCGCGATCGGCGATCGCCTTGGAGAAGCCCTCGAGCACATCCGGCGAAAGAAGATCGCGCAGCCTTTTGCGATCGCCCTTGGCAAAAGAGGTCACGGTGATCTCGTAGGCGCCGCGGGCGCCGGAAACAAAGGCTGCCGGGTCGAAGCCGGGCGAGGCGGCCTCGAGCGCGTCGAGCCCGT
>JBIOEK010000275.1:0-5689 GCA_044445925.1 Hyphomicrobiales bacterium | reverse complement strand
GGGTTGCGGCGCCGACGGATCGGGCGCGCCGAGGCGGCTCGCATCCTTGGCGACGACGACGCTGCCGGCGCTGCTCGGGACCGGCGACGCCAATGGGGCCCGCCGCGGGGCGCCTGCCCGGTCGAGCCGGTCGCCCTTGCTCGACACCGGCAGCGGGGCGCCTTGCGCCTCCCCGCTCAAATCGGCCTGGGCCGGGCGGACGGGCGCGGGCGAGGCGGATGAGGGGTAGGCCGGAAGCGGGCGCACCGCCACCTGCATCGGCCGCTGCGCAGCGGCTGCTTGGGACGGCACCTGCGCCGGCTCACCGCTCGAGGCGACGGCGCCGCGCGCGGGCGGCGCCGTATCGTCGAGCGCATAGGGGTCGTCGGCCTCGGGCTCCTGCTGCATCTGGCCGGGCGCCACCGGCGGCTGCACCGGCGCCTCGAGCGGCGCAGCGGTGCGCGGCGAGAACTTGATGACCGGGCGGCAGACATGGCGTCCGCTCGCATGACGCATCAGGTCGAGATGGAAATGGTCCTCGTGATGCCCATCGCTGCCGGGGCCGAGAACGGTATGGAATATATCGCAGGAGCCGACAAAGACGCTGCGCAGGAACTCCTGATCCTCCTGGGTGCCGCGCCAGCCCGACCTGACCATGACCTCGCGTCCGTCGGCGAGGGTGAAGCCGGAAACATCGATGGCATTGGCGAAGGCGTGCTCCGACATCGTGCTGGTGCCCGTGCCGTTGTTCATGCGCCGGCACGAATAGGAACCGAGCGAATGCATCTCGACGACCGGCTGGCCGTAGACGGCGGCGGCGGCGGTCTGCACCTTCTCGATCATCCAGCTTTCGAGAGCGGGCACCATGGCGCAGGTGAGCGTCGCCGCATAGGCCTTGTGGCCGCGCCCCGAGAGCGAAGCCGGGAAGGTCAAGCCGACCTTGCCTTCCGCAAGAGCGCTGACATGGAAGGGCTGCAGCGCACCGCAGGCGGCAGGGCCGTCGATGGAGGATGCCGCCACCACATAGGCGCTTTCCCTGACGGCGCCCGAGCGTAGGCAGGCGCGCTCCGCCTCGTCGCGCCATGCCGCACGCGGTTCGCGCGGCGCTTTGCCGCAGCTCGCCATGGCGATGGCCATGAGCGCGGCGGCGCCGAGCCTCACCCAATGCCGCGATGTCCGTCCGCCCGCCATCCACGCAACTCCGGGGGAAACCGAATTTGAGATAAATGCGGCCGAAACGATTGACGCTTTGCCAAGGCTGACGGTTAATGAGGCTGACGGTTAATGCCCCCTTAATTCGCAAAGAGCCAAAGGCACGCCGCATTCGGATGCGCCGGCGGGCTCGCAAGCGAGGTTGGCCCGAAAGCATTGTCGGCTCGAATCCTGCTGGTTGGAGGCGTCATGATGATATCGGTTGTCGCGTTGCGGGCGCGCCTGAGCCAGGGCGAGCTGACGCCGCAAGCCGCGATCCGCCAGAGCCTCGAAGCCATCGAACGCTCCGACCAGGATATCCGCGCCTTCGTGGCGACGCAGCCGGCCGGCGCGCTGCGAAGCGCCGAGCTCGGCTCCGGCCCGCTCTGCGGCATCGCCATCGGCGTCAAGGACATCATCGACACCGCGGACATGCCGACCTCGATGGGATCGCCCATCTATGCTGGCTGGCGGCCGAAAGCCGATGCGGCGCTCGTCATGCTGGCGCGCAAGGCCGGGGCGAGCATCCTGGGCAAGACCGCGACCACGGCCTTCGCGCACAGCGACCCTCCCGATACGCGCAACCCCCATGATCTCGCACATACTCCGGGTGGCTCCTCCTCGGGCTCGGCGGCCGCGGTCGCGGCCGGCATGGTGCCCCTGGCCTTCGGCACACAGACCGGCGGCTCCGTCATCCGCCCCGCCTCGTTCTGCGGCGTCGCGGCCATCAAGCCTTCATTCCGCCTGCTGCCGACGCCGGGCATCAAGAGCTATTCGATCTCGCTCGACACGGCCGGCCTGTTCGCCGCCACGGTCGCGGATCTGGCCTATGCGCTCACCGCCCTGACGGGCCGAAGCTTCGAGGACCCCACGGCCGGGCGGCCCTTGCGCATCGGCATCACGCGGCAAGGCTTCGCGGGCGAGGCCGAGGCGGGCTCCGAGGCCGCGCTGAAAGCCGCGACGCTGGCGCTCGAAGCCGCAGGCGCGACCCTCGTCGAGGGGCAAGACCCGCCCGAATTCGCCGCAGCCTGGAGGGTGCATCCCATCATCGCCGACGGCGAGGCGCTGCGCTCGCTGGCCTGGGAATGGGACAGCCATCGCCACCTCATTCCGCCGAAGCTGACGAAGGCGCTCAGCGAAGCCGAAGGCGTCGGCCCTCCCGAATTCGACGAAGCTCGCCGCACCGGGAGGCGCGCCAGGGTCGCTGCCCGCGATTTCTTTCGAGATATCGATGCGGCCATCACCTTTTCCGCCCCCGGCGCCGCGCCCGAGGGCCTCGCTTCCACGGGCGAGGCGAAATTCAACCGGCTCTGGACCCTGCTCGGAGTGCCCTGCGTCAATGTGCCCGGATATCGTGACCGGTGCGGGCTCCCGATCGGCGTTCAAGTGGTCGCGCCCTTCGGCAGGGACGCCATGGCGCTTGCGGTCGCGGCGAGGCTCGAACGCGTGGTGTCGCGCCAGGGAAGCGGAACGGCTCGCACCGGCGCCTCATCGCGATCCGGCGCCTCATCGCGATAATGTCATCTCGAGCGATATGCGCCCGCGCTCTTGCTCATGCCGATCGCCGCCCTATGTCATATACTTGGTCGACATATGATCGAATCGATTTCGGCGATGCGCGCGAGCGAATGGAGTTTCGCTCGACATCGTCGCAGATGATGGATCATCCTGTCGGTTGGGGGCGGCAAGCCCAGGAGCGTGGAGGTCGACATGCTGGATGCAAACCCGATAGAGGGCCGTGAGGAAGAGATCATAGTTTCTGGCCCAGACGATGACGCCCAGGTATCGGATGCGCTCGCGGCCGCCGCGCGCATGATGCGGACGCGGACGGCGTCCCTGCTCGCCGCCGAAGGGTTGTTCGCCGGCCAAGATGTGCTTCTCTTGACGCTTGGCGGCGAGAAGAGCGTCGAAGTCGGCGAGATGGCCGAGCGACTGGGCGTGCGCCCGCCGACCGTCTCCAAGACCCTGACCCGCCTGACCGAAGCCGGTCTCGTGAGCCGTTCTGCGGTGTCGGGCGACAAGCGAAGGGTCGCGGCGCGGCTCACCGCCAAAGGCCGCGCCAAGCTCGACCGCATAGCCGAGATCCGTTCGGGGGTGGAGCGGGAGCTGCTGTCGGGGTTCGATCCCAAGGATGAGCGGCGGCTGCGCAAGCTCCTGCGCAAGGCAATCAAGACCATGTCGGCGAGCATGCGCGGCGAAAACGGGGCCGGGCAGCCCCGCAATGGGGGCAGCGGGATGGCTTGAGCCCGACACGGCTCGACCAATCAATCTCGCCGGGGCGAGATGCAATGAGGTTTGGCGGTTGAACCGACATGGAGCTCCAGCCCTCTCCGAAAACCGGGGCCAGTCTTCAGAATCATGCGGCCGAGGCGGGCGTTTCCGCGGTCGGCGCATGCGGGGGCTTGCCTAGAAACGCCGAATGGGGGAGTAATCGGCCGACCGATGCGTTAAGCGCTTGGTCATCTGAATCGCGATTGATCGCTGCCCGCGTGCCAATCGATCCTACGCAATGGCAGGAGCATTGACTTGAGGCATGTCGGCATTCTCTGGGCGTCGTGCCTGCCCATGCTTCTGGGGCTCTCTGCCCCATCGGGCGCCGCTGATATCCGCGCCGCGGATCTTGCCTCCCCTGCGCCGTCGCCCGCCCCTGCCGCCGAAGGCTGGATCATCACGCTGAAGGGCAATGCGTCGGTTTCCACCGAATGGGCGGGCGCCAAATCCTATGACCTCGAAGGCTATCCGTCCCTTTCCTTTCGTCGCGCCGACCAACCGGCGATTTGGGAGGCACCCGATGACGGCTTTGGCCTTCCGGTCTATGATTCGCCGTTCTTCAGCATCGGCCCGGTCGCCCGCTACGATTCGGGTCGGTATCGCTCCGACGAGAAGAAGCTCTTCGGAATTCGCGACGTGCCCTGGACCGTCGAACCTGGAGCCTATGCCGAGTTCTGGCCGATCCCGGACACCCTGCGCGCCCGTGTCGAGCTGCGTCACGGACTGAATTCCAATAACGGCTTCATCGCCGACGCCGCTGTCGACTACCTGGTGCATGTCGGCCAGACCACCTTCGCGCTCGGGCCGCGGCTCGGCCTCGGCGACCAGGATCTGATGCGCAAGGAATTCGGCGTCTCACTCACCGACGCCCTCCAGAACGGCATCGTGACGCCCTATAAGCCCAATGGCGGGCTGCGCTCGGCGGGCGTCGCGACATCGGTGACCTATGACCTATCCAAGACCTGGTCGACGACCGTCTATGGCGGTTATGATCGGATGGTGGCTGACGCCGCCAAGAGCCCCTTGGTGAGGAAGCTCGGCTCACCGGACCAGTTTCGGGCGGGGCTGACAGTGAGCTACTCCTTCGGATTCAGCGGGTTCTAGCCGTCAGGCCGGAACCGCTTCTTTCCGCGCCGCCTCGATCTTGGAGATGGCGTCGACCACGGCGTCGAAGGTCAGCAAGGTCGAGGCGTGGCGTGCCTTGTAGTCGCGTACCGGCTGGAGGATCTCGAGATCCTTCCACTTACCGGAGGGCGGCGGGCCATTCGCCTTGAGCATGGCCCGCATCTCCTCGCGCAGGGCTCGCAATTCGGCGGCGCTCGAGCCGACGACGTGATGCGCCATGATCGAGGACGAGGCCTGACCCAGGGCGCAAGCCTTCACGTCATGGGCAAAGTCCGTCACGACATCGTCATCCATGGCGATATCGACAGTGACCGTCGAGCCGCAGAGCTTGGAATGGGCTGTGGCGCTCGCCTGGGGATGCGGCAGGCGCCCCAGACGCGGGATATTCCCCGCAAGCTCCAGGATTCTCTGATTATAGATGTCGTCGAGCATTGAGAAACCGGATCCGATTCGCAGCGTGGGTGGGAATGATGCGCTGCCTGCCTATATAGACGGGGCGTGGGAGCGATCAAACTCTCGAGCTCTCGCCGATTGCAAGACCACAGGCGAGATCATACGCCAGGCTGGCCCAAACGGGCGATGCGGAGTATGGAAACCCGCCCAATCCAGGAAGGCTCCGCATGGATTCCACGGTTAAGACCTTGCCCGTCCGCCCGCTTCAGCCGGATAACGACATCACGGCGCATCGTCGCCCGAGCCGCGAAGAGGCCGAAGCCGCGGTGCGCACGCTCATTCGCTGGGCGGGCGATGATCCCACGCGCGAGGGGCTGATCGAGACTCCGCGGCGCGTGGCCAAGGCCTATCAGCAGCTCTTCGAGGGCTATGGCAAGAACCCCTTGCATGAGCTCGAGCGCGTCTTCGAGGAGATGGGAGGCTATGACGATCTCGTGGTCGTGCGCGACATCTCCTTTTTCTCCCATTGCGAGCACCACATGGTGCCCTTCTTCGGCAAGGCGCATGTCGGCTACTATCCGGGCAGCCGCGCCGTCGGCCTGTCGAAGCTCGCGCGCGTCACCGACGTCTTCGCGCGCCGCCTGCAGACGCAAGAGAAGATGTCGGCCGAGATCATCCAGGCGATCGAGGAGGCCTTGAAGCCGCGCGGCATCGCCCTCATGCTTGAGGC
>JBIOEK010000274.1:0-5689 GCA_044445925.1 Hyphomicrobiales bacterium | reverse complement strand
CTTGCGGTGTCGGCGACCGACATGGCCCTGCTGTTCACCTTCGGCGCGCTCAACCTCGGCTTGGGCATGGCATTCTTCGTCACCGGCGTCAGGCTCTTGCCCGCACCCATCGCGGCGCTGATCGGGACATTGGAACCGGTGCTCGCGCCGATCTGGGTCTGGCTGGTGCATTCGGAGGTGCCGTCGCAGCGCACGCTGATCGGCGGCGCGATCGTCGTCACGGCGCTCCTGTCCCATCTGCTCTGGGAATCCCTTGGCCGCTGCAAGGACGCGGCTTGACGCGTGGCAAGCTTTCCGGCGCCGTCGAACGGGAACCAAGCGCGTGCGCGGATGTTTGATGGCCGTCCGCAGCTTACATCCAGCGTCGCACGCGTCCTTTGTATTGGCGGTAGGCCTCCCCGAACTTGGCTTCCAGATAGCGTTCCTCGCGAGCGATCACACCATAGCGGATGACGACGAGGAGCGGGATGGCGAGAAGCAATATCCAGAGCCCATTCGTGGCCGCGGCGATCCCTAGATAAATGGCAGCAAGGGAGACATAGAGCGGATTGCGCGTGTAGCGGTAGATGCCGCCGGTCGCCAGCGCAGTGGATGGCCGAAGCGGCGAGACCTCAGTGCCGACGCGCCTGAACTCGCCAAGCCCGAGGGTCACGAGCGCCGCACCGGCCACGATCAAGAGCACCGCCAGAGGGATGCGCCAGGATTCCGGCAGGAACCGGACCGGCCAGAAGTAGTCGAGCGCCAGACTCAACACGAGAAAGCCGAGATAGATCAGCGGCGGCGGAGCGATCACTCCCGGCGTATCGTCTTTCTGCTTTTCCATGCTCGCCCTCAGCTCAACTATGACTTGCGCGCAGTCAGCCCGACTGCAGGACAAATCTTCGGTTCGGCCTCTGCGCAGGACGCGCGTTCATCGCATAGAGCTTGGCAAAGCTCGCAACGTCGGCGTCGGCCACCTGGATCGGGTCGGTCAGAAGCAGCCAATTGACGATCTCGCTGCAGGGCGGTGTCGTCAGCGAACCCTCATAGGCGTAATAGCCGCGCCTGGCCGGCAGGAGCCCATTCGGATCGATGGCCGCGTCTGCCTTGACCGGGGGCCCTTCGGTCGTCGGCATGGTCGACACCACCTTGTTGAATACGGGGTTCGCCTTGCCGGTCGTCATCAGCACGCCGATGACGGCCAGGACGCCGGCGGCATTGCGGTGGACGAAATGTGCCTCCATCGGAAAGCTCCTGCCGTTGATGAGATGCTCGCTCGGACGGTGGAAATGGAATTGCAGCAACGTGTATTTCTCGTTGCCGACCGTCAGCGTGCTGCCTTCGGCGAAATTGGCCTGGATGGTGTGGCCGTTGTTGACGATCGTGTCGGCGCGCTTGCTCCAGGATATCCGCAGCGGCGAAAGCCGCGACTTGATCGTTGCGCCGATGTCGAGCGGCGATTGCTGGCTGCCCGCCGAGCATACCTGGTCGGCGGGGTCGAGATCGCCCCATTTGTCTGGGCCGGTGCCACCTTCATAGCTCCAATGCGCGCCTTCGGCGGCGAAGCCCGTCGATGCGCAGATCGGGCAAAGCGCGAGCCCGGCCAAGGACCTCAATGCGTTACGGCGATTCATTTTTCTCCCCTGGATTCCAAAGCGGCACGCCCGACAAGAGGATGACCGCGGCAATCGGCGACAGTGTCGCGATGTTCGTGTCGAGCAATATGTTCCATCTTAAGCCGACAATCCCCAGATGGCCACGCGACGGCGGCGGTCGCGGGCTTCGCATGTGGACATCGCGCCTCATCTCGTCCAATTCGGCCGCGCCGAGCATCGCTTGAACGGAGGAAGAGGTCATGAGCGCACCCGCCGCGCTGACGCCTAAGCCCTATGTCTGGTCGGAGACACCGCTCGGCGAGGCCAGAAGCGCGCCGGCCCGCTTCTATACGGATCCGGCGGTCTTCAAGGCGGAGGTCGAGCATATCCACCTCAAGACCTGGTTCTTCGCCGGGCGCATCGAGGAGGTGCCAAGCCCCGGCGACTACAAGGCGATCGAGAGCGTCGGCGGGCCCGTCCTGCTGGTGCGGGGCGAGGACGGCGGGCTGCGCGCCTTCGCCAATGTGTGCCGCCACCGCGCCTCGATCCTGCTCGAGGGCTGCGGGCGCGTGAAGAGCATCACCTGCCCCTATCACGCCTGGAACTACCGGCTCAATGGCACGCTCGCCGGCGCCCCCGGCATGCGGGAAGTGCCGAAGTTCGAGAAGCCGCCGCACGGCCTCATCCCCATCCGGCTGGAAAGCTGGGAAGGCGCGATCTTCCTGAACTACGACGATAAGGCGCCGGATCTCGCCGCCCATCTCGGCAACCTGCCCGAGCTTCTAGGCTCGCATCGCTTCGGCGAGATGCTGCGCAGCTGGCATATCGAGATCGAGACGCGGTGCAACTGGAAGCTCTTGCTCGAGAACGCCATGGAGACCTACCACACCGGCACCGTGCATGCCGCGACAGTCGGCGCGCAGCGCAGCGTCAGCTTCGAGACCTCCGGCGAATGGCTGAGCATCCAGGTCCAGTCGCCGCGCTCCATCGCGGTGCTTGGGGAGGAGCCGCCCTTCAGGCCGATCGAAGGGCTGTCGGAGCAGGCGCGCAAGGGCACCTACTTCACCCTCATCGAGCCGACCACGCAATTCGCCTGCGCGCAGGATTGCATCTGGTGGCTGGCGGTGCGGCCGATCTCGGTCGACCGCAGCATGCTGTCGGTCGGCGGCTGCTTCCCGAAAGCCTATACGGAGCTCCCCGACTTCGAGAGGCGCGCCGCGCCCTATTATGCGCGCTGGGAAACCGTGGCTCGCGAAGATGTCGGCATCCTCGAGAAGCAGCAGCGCGGGCTGTCCTCGCGCCTGGCGCGGCCGGGCCCGCTTTCCTGGCGCGACGACATGGTGCTGGCGATGAACCGCTGGGTCATGGCCCGCCTGCCGACGGACCTCGTCGAAGGGATGCTCGCGTGAAGCCTGCGCTGCCGGCCGCAACCGCAACTGGGCGCGAGTAGCCCAAGAGTCCGACTCGAATTCAAAGGCAGAGCCTCGCAAGTATGCGTGCCTTCCGGCGCTCTCGATCAACGGGCCGCTAAGGGCGAGGCGGAGGAGGGGGTACGAGTGGCGCCGATCCAACTTGCCTTCGGTCTCGCGGGAAGAACGTCGAGTAGCGACTTCGGCGCCGTGCCGACTGCCATGCGCAGCATGGCATCGAGGCGATCGGCTGCTCGCTGGCCGTTGGAGTCGCTCTCGGATGTGCGCATGGCAGATATCCCATCGGCTGCATGTGTTCGAACGCCCGGCCCGGCCACACGGTTCCGACATGCCGTGAAATCATTATCGGCGTCGGCCATCACAGCATGATGACGGCCCGGGGCAGCCGCGGCTCGATAGGGAAGGCGAGGGGGCTTGGGCTTCGTTCCGTTTGCGGCAAGCGCCCGCCACTCCCGCCGCGTTGACCGCCCCGTCTTAAGGGAGCGGGCGCGGCAATTCGCGAAAAGCGTCGAGGAGGTTGGCCGGATGGCCGCGGTGCTGATAGGCTCAAGGTCTCGCGCCGCCCGTCCTCATCCTGCTTCCGACGTCACCTTCAATGGCCGACAAAGTCCCCAAGATAGTCGCCCGGCGGCAAGCCGCGCACCGCGATCGATTTCGGCGACCCGCTGCCGGCGAAGAAGGATGCGGCCGTCGCCCCGTCTTCCGGAGACCCCTGACATGAGCAGCCGCTATCAAGGCCCGATCATCGATGCCCACCACCATCTGTGGGACATCTCGCTCGGCCGGCATCCCTGGATCACCTCGCAGGACAGCGCCATCAAGGCGCTCGGCGACATCACCTATCTGAGACGGAACTACCTGATCGAGGACTACCTCGCCGATATCGGAACGCAGAACCTCGCGGGCTCCGTCTATGTCGAAGCAGCCTGGGACCGCACCCGGCCGCCGGTCGAGGAAGTAGCCTGGCTCGAGAGCCTTGCGAAGCCCCGCAATATCGCGGCACGCTGCATCGCCTGGGCGCCGCTGAAATCCCAAGAGGTCGAGGCCTCCCTCGAGGAGCTCGCCGGACATGCAAGCGTTGCCGGCATTCGCGAGCTGGTGCGCTGGCATCCCGATCCCGCCAAGAGCTGGACCGAGGCCGGCGTCATGGACGATCCCGCCTGGCGGCGCGGCTTCGAGCGGTTGCGCGCCCATGGGTTTCTGCTCGAGCTCCTGATGAACCCCTATCAGTCGCAGGATTTGGCGCGCCTCGCCGCGAAGTTTCCAGACCAGGTCTTCGTGATCAACCATTGCGGCACGCCGGTCGACCGCGACGCCGACGGCCTCGAGCGCTGGAAGCAGGGCTTGAAGCAGATGGGCGCGCTCGAGAATATCGCCATCAAGGTCTCGAATTTCGGCGCCTATGGCCAGGACCGCAGCCTCGAGGCCTTGCGGGCGACTATCATGACCTGCATCGATGCCTTCGGGCCGCGCCGGGCGATGTTCGGGAGCGACTACCCGGTCGGACGCCGCAACATGACCTATCAGGAGACTTGCGAGCGCTTCAAGGACATCATCTTGGACTTCTCGGGCGAGGAGCAGCGCGATCTGTTCCACGACAATGCGGTCAGGTACTATGGCTTCGCGACGGATTAGGACTTCTCTCCTCTCGAAAGGATCATCCATGCGCCGACGCAGCTTCCTCGCCTCTGGGCTCGCCACTCTGGCCGCGCCCGCGCTCGCCGCGGCGCCTGGCAGCCGGGTCCTGAAATTCATCCCCCAGGCCGATCTCGCGGTGCTCGACCCGATCTGGTCGACCGTCTATGTGACGCGCAACCACGGCTACCTCATCTTCGACACGCTCTACGGCTGGGATTCGAGCTTCCGCGCACAAAAGCAGATGGTCGAGGGCCACGCCATCGAGAACGACGGCAAGCTCTGGCGGCTGACGCTGCGCAAGGGGCTGCGCTTCCATGACGGGGAGCCCGTGCTGGCGCGCGATTGCGTCGCGAGCCTCATGCGCTGGAGCAAGCGCGACAATTACGGCCGCATGCTGATGGCGGCGACCGAGGAGCTCTCGGCGCCCGATGACCGCACCATCCTGTTCAGGCTGCGCCAGCCCTTCCCGCAATTGCCGGATGCGCTCGGCAAGGCGACCAACAACATGGCCGCCATCATGCCGGCACGCCTCGCGGCGACCGACCCGTTCAAGCAGGTGCCGGAGCTGATCGGCTCGGGCCCCTTCCGCTTCAAGGCCGACGAGCGCGTGTCGGGCTCGCAATATGTCTATGAGCGCTTCGCCGACTATGTGCCGCGCGAGGATGGCACGCCCGACTGGACCGCCGGACCGAAGATCGTCAATTTCGATCGCGTCGAATGGCATGTGCTGCCCGACGCCTCGACGGCCGCCGCGGCGCTGCGCACGGGCGAGCTCGACTGGTGGGAGCTTCCGGCTCCCGACCTGATCCCGATGCTGCGCGCCAATCCCGCCCTCAAGGTCGAGGTGCAGGATCCGACGGGGTTCATCGGTATTTTCCGGATGAACCATCTCAACCCGCCCTTCGACAACCCGGCGATCCGGCGGGCATTGCTGGGCGCGGTGGACCAGGCGGAGTTCATGCAGGCCGCAGGGGGCGACGCCTCGCTCTGGAAGGACAAGGTCGGCTATTTCTGCCCGGGAACCCCGATGGCGAGCGATGTCGGCAT
>JBIOEK010000273.1:0-5698 GCA_044445925.1 Hyphomicrobiales bacterium | reverse complement strand
GGATGGAGGCGAGCTGGGGCTCGGGCACGAAGAAGCGCACGAAGATATTCTGCGGCGGCAGCAAGGAGATGACGGGCGCGCCGGCCGCTATCGTCTCGCCTTGGCGCGCCAGCACATCGGCGACGGCTCCGCCGACCGGGGCCGCGACGCGGCGCTGCCCGAGCCGCCATTGCGTCATGGCAAGCGCCGCACGCGCCGCCTCGACGGCAGCTTCCTGCGCCATGATCTCGCGATCGCGGCCCATCGGCGCCTTGAGCTGCGCCAGCGCGGCCTGAGCGGCCTGCACCTTGGCTTGCGCCGAGCGATTATCGGCCCTGAGCTGATCGACGCTCTGCACGGTGGCATTGCCGTTGCGCAACAGCTGCTCGGCGCGCTGCAGATCGGCCTGGATGCGCGCCGCCGTCGCCATCAAGTCGGCGAGATTGGCTTCGGCCTGCTGGATCTCGGTGAGCTTGCCGCTCGACTGCAGGTTGGCGAGCTGCTCCTGGGCCTGCTTGAGCTGACGCCCGGCCTGGTCCACCGCGGCACGGTCTTGCGTCTCGTCCTGGGCGAAGAGGGCCGCTCCGGCCTCGACCTTGTCGCCGCGCGCAACCGAAACCTCGGTGAGGAGGCCCTGCTGGGTCGGGCCGACCTTCACGTAATCGGCCTCCGCATAGCCCTGCCAGGCGATCGGAGGTGGAGGGCGGCGATACCACCACCAGCCGCCTCCCGCGGCCGCCGCGAGCAGGATCGCGATCGCCAGACGCATCAGCCAGGTCAAAGGGGTTGTCCGTTTTGCAACGCTACGATATAGTTGCATTATAGCGAACGGCCTTGCAAGGCAAGATCATCGCCTACCCCCCGGGGGCCAGCATGGCCTCCTCGAGAGTAACGCTTTCAAATCCAAACCGTTCAGCAGGAAGGCCGCGGTCGAGAAGATGCCCCAAAAATCAAGCGCAGCATCAAGCGCACCTCTCGGCGCATCTCTCGGCACATCTCTCGAGACGGCCGAGTTCAGGCGCGGTCCGGGCGGGCGTCCGACCCGCGAGGAGGCCGAGCGGCGCCATCGGGCGCTTCTCGACGCGGCGACCGATCTCTTCCTCGAAGGCGGCCTCAACGGCACCTCGATCGATGCCATCGCCGAGCGCGCCGGCGTCGCCAAGCGCTTCATCTATGCACGCTATGCCGACAAGGGAGAGCTGTTCGTCGCGGCGGTCGGGCGCTTCGTCGAGGAGCGGTTGTCGCCGCTGATGAATCTCGACCTGCCCGACGTTCCGGCCGAGACCGGCCTCTACGAGCTCGGGCGAAAGATGCTGGCGCTGGCGCTGCTGCCGGAGCCGCTCTCCGTCTACCGAACGCTGGTGATCGAGGCTTCGCGCTTCCCGAACCTCGCAAGGCTCTTCATCGAGCGCAACCGCGAGCGGGCGCTCGGGGGGCTCACGCGCCTGCTCTCGACCTATGCGCAGCGTGGCGAAATCGTGCTCGACGACCCGCAGATGACGGCCGAGCATTTCTTCATCCTGGTGGTCGGCATCGCCCAGCGCCTCGCCTTGATCGGAGTGCGCGAGGAACCGGCCCAGGCGGATCGGCGGCTCAGAGCGGCGATCCGCCTGTTCCTCGAGGGGTGCCGGGCGAAGAGGGCTTAGGGAAGCACCCGCAGCACCACCTCGATCTCGACCGTGATGCCCTCCGGGAGCGAGCCCAGGCCGACGGCCGAGCGGGCATGGCGGCCATTCTCGCCGAGCACCGCGACGAACAGGTCGGAGCAGCCATTGATCACCGCCGGCTGCTGGGTGAATTCCGGCACGGCGTTCACCATTCCGAGCAGCTTCAGCATCTCGACCTTGTCGAGCGAGCCAGCCGCCGCCTTGGCGGCGGAAAGGAGCCCAAGCCCGACCATCTTGGCGTGCTCATAGGCCTGCTCCACCGTCACGTCGCGCCCGACCTTGCCTTTGGCGAAGGAGCCGTCCGGGTAACGCGGCCCCTGGCCCGACAGGAACACGATCTCTCCGGCCCGCTTGAACGAGACGTAGTTCGCCAAGGGCTTGGGCGTCGCCGGCAAGGTATGCCCCATGGCCTTCAATTTGTCTTCGGCGCTCATGCGTCGATCCTCCTGAACTTGTTGCTGCGCTTGGGATGCCACCATTTGCCGGCGATGACGACGCCTTGCGAGAGGATGCGCCTGTCGCCCGTCATATGCTCGCCGGTCACGTCCTCATAGTCGAACTTGCCGTCCTTGATCGAGAGGATCGTGGCGTCGCCGGCCGCCCCCGCCTTCAGCGAGCCGAGCTCGGGGCGCTTCAGCGCCGTCGCCGCGTTCACGGTCGAGGCGGCGATCACCCGGTCGAGCGGCATGCCGAGGCACAGGAACTTGGAAAGGGTGGTCACCTGATCGAAGGCCGGTCCGTTGATGCACAGCGTGTGCACGTCGGAGGAGATGGTGTCCGGCTCGAAGCCGTTCGCCAGCATGGCGCGTGCCGTCTTGAAGGCGAAGGAGCCCTTGCCATGGCCGATGTCGAAGAGCACGCCGCGCTTCCTCGCCGCGAGCACGGCCTGCTTCACCGTCCCCTGCGCGGTCGAGGGCGCGTTGGGGAAGGGACGGAAGGCGTGGGTGAGCACATCGCCCGGGCGCAAGCGCGAGATGACGTGCTCGTAGCTCGGCGGCGGATGGTCGATATGCGCCATCAGCGGCATGCCGGTCTCCTCGGCGACCTGGAGCGCGATGTCGAGCGCCGCCTCGCCTTGGGTGCCGGAGGCGCCGCGCCCGACGCGCACCTTGATGCCGACGACCACATCGCGGTTCTGGTCGGCGACCTTGGCGGCCTCGACCGGGGCCATCAGCCGGATCTCCTCGCTCTCCCCCACCATGACGGTGTTCGAGAAGGCGTAGATGCCGGCGAAGGAGACATGCAGATAAGCGAGGATGCGCACCTTGGAAGGCTCGATCACATGCTTGCGGAAGCCGTGGAAATTGCCGGGGCCGGCGCTCCCCGTGTCGACCGCGGTCGTCACGCCCGAGCTGCGGCAGAACTCCTCCGCATCGATGCCGAGCGAGGTGCCGCCCCAATAGACATGGGTATGCAGGTCGATGAGGCCAGGCGTCACGATATGGCCAGAGACATCGCGGATCTCGGTGCCCGGCGCTCCGATCAGGCTCTTGCCGACGGCCGCGACCTTGCCGCCCGCGAAGGCGATATCCATGGCGGCGTCGATCTTCTGTGACGGGTCGATGATGCGCCCGCCGCGCAGGATGAGGTCATAGGTCAATTCTGTCTCGCTCGCGTTGGTTTGATGTGATGGCGCTCCCGTGGTGCGCCATCCTCGACCTTGAGAGTTTCACCCTATCCGGGCCGAGGGAGCAAGCCCCAGCGACGGAGGGGCGGGGAATGGCAGCGATGTCGCGCGGCTCGCGCCCGGCGCGCAGTGGCCGGCAGGCTCATGGGGGCTCGACCGCCCCCTTGCGCTCGACGATCATGCGGTATTGCTCGGGCTCGCGGTGCCTGGCGAAGTTGAAGATGGTCTCCTTGTAGCTCTTGCAAAGGTCGAGGTCGCAGCGCGCCACCACGAGCTCGTCGTCCTGCGTCAGCGCCTGGCCGATGACCTCCCCGGTCGGCGCGATGATCGAGGAATTGCCGATGAGCTCGCAGCCTTCCTCGACCCCGCTCTTGGCGACGCCCACCACGAAGGTGCCGTTCTGATAGGCGCCCGACTGCATGACGAGCTGGTTGTGGAATTCCGACAGCCGGTCATGCTCAGGCGCGGGCGGATTGTGGCGCGGCGTGTTGTAGCCGAGCAGCACCATCTCGACACCCTGCAATCCCATGACCCGATAGGTCTCGGGCCAGCGCCGGTCGTTGCAGATCGCCATGCCGAAAAGGCCGCCGAGGCTCCGCCAGACGCCCCAGCCGAGATCGCCGACCTCGAAATAGCGTTTCTCGAGATGCTGGAAGGCGCGCCAGGGCTCATGCCCGGCATGGCCCGGCAGATGGATCTTGCGGTATTTGCCGATCATGGCGCCGTCCGGCGCGACGAGGATCGAGCTGTTGAAGCGCCGCGTCCGGCCGGAAATCTCGGTCTTCTCGGCAAAGCCCAGATAGAAGCCGATGCCCGCCTCTCTCGCCTCCTCGAAGAGCGGCGCCGTCTCGTTCGAGGGCATCGCGGTCTCGAAGAAGGCATCGATCTCGGCCTGATCCTCGATCCACCAGCGCGGAAAGAAGGTGGTGAGCGCGAGCTCGGGAAAGACGACGAGGTTGCAGCCATGGTGCTTGGCCCGGCGCAGCAGGTCGCGCAGGCGCCTGACGACGCTGGCGCGCGTATCGGTGCGCTGGATGGGGCCGAGCTGAGCTGCCCCGACGGTGACCATACGGACCATGGTTCGATTATCCTCATCGGCCGGCCGCGACGGCCGCTCCACTCGGGGGCAAGATGCGCGAGGCGTGTCGCCTCCGCAATGTTCGCCGCGATCCCGCAAGCGCATGACCTCGCTGGTAATCGACGCCGGCATCCCCAGGCCCCATTCCGGCCAGCCGCGAATGAGGCGGTCGCGGACCTTCGCCATGCTTCGGCGCTGCCCGAAACATCACGGGGCGAAAACGCCTATGGCTTCCTGCGTCCACGACATGGAGGAAGCCACATGATCGTCTGTTCGATACGCTATGTGATCGACCCGTTTCAGCATCAAGCCTTCGAGGACTATGCGCGCCGCTGGGGATCGATCATCCCGCGCTGCGGCGGCGGGCTCATCGGCTATTTCATGCCCCATGAAGGCACCAACAACATCGCCTTGGCCTTGATCTCCTTCGACAGCCTTGCCGCCTATGAACGCTACCGGGCGACGCTCAAGGCGGACCCGGAAGGAATGGCCAATTTCCGCTTCGCGCAGGAAAAGCGCTTCATCTCGAGCGAGGAACGGACCTTCCTGCGTGCTGTCGGGTGACGCGAAGCAGGCTCCGCGCCGCTTTGAAATTCAGGCGACGAGCTCCGGAAAGGGAATGATCGTCGATTTGACCGTGCGCATCGCCATCGCGTCGGCTACGGCCTGCGTGACGCCAGCAATCGTGAAGGGATAGACCGACTGCATGTCGAGCCAAGGATATTTGTGGCGCGCCCGATAGAGCATGTCGACGCCGAGCGGCAGGTCGTTGCCGGTGAACGCCCAGGAGCCGAGAATGGTGATGTCCTTGGCGCAGATGCGGTGCCATGACGTCTCGATCTTCCCGGCGTCGGTGAATTGACCCATTTCGACATAGGCGCCGCCATCACGCAGGAATTCGATGCCCTCCGGTCCGGCTGACGGGTGGCCGGAGCAATCCATGACGAGATCGGCCCCGAAGCCGCCGACGATGGCGCGCACCGCGTCGATGCGCTCCTGCGGTGCCCGGAATGTTTCAATGTCGACGGTCGCCTCCGCGCCGAACCTGCGCGCCAGCGCGAGGCGCGGCTGCTCCGGCGCGCCGACGCAGATGACGCGGCCGGCGCCCATCTCCTGCGCGGCGGCGACCGCCAGAATGCCGATCGGCCCCGAGCCCTGGATGACGACCGTGTCGCCCCAGTTGAAGCAGCCGGCGCGCACCGCGCGATTGAAGGCGCGGATGCAGGATGTCAAAGGCTCCGACAAGGAGCCGAGGCGCAGGCTCATGTCGTCGGGCAGCTTGTAGACCTTGGTGCCCGGCAGCATGTCGAGATCGACATAGACATATTCCGCAAAGCCGCCCCACAG
>JBIOEK010000272.1:0-5711 GCA_044445925.1 Hyphomicrobiales bacterium | reverse complement strand
TGCGGCACCACGATCAAGGATTACGGCTTCATGTTCCGCGATGATCCAAAGCTTGCCGAGAAGGCGGCGCGGGTCTCGGCGCTGGCAAAGGATATCTGCGAATATCTCGACGGCCTCGCCTTGCCGGCGCCGGCGCGCGCCTCAGGCCTCACGGTCGCCTATCACTCAGCCTGCTCGATGCAGCACGGCCAGAAGATCGTCGAGGAACCGAAGAAGCTGCTGCGCGCCGCAGGCTTCACCGTGAAGGACGTGCCCGAGGGGCATATCTGCTGCGGCTCGGCTGGCGTCTACAACATCCTTCAGCCCGGAATCGCCGGGCAATTGCGCGAGCGCAAGATCGGCAATATCGCCCGGACGCGCCCCGACATCGTGGCGACCGGCAATATCGGCTGCATCACCCAGATCGCCAAAGGTTTCGCGGACCGCGCCCAGGCGGCCGGGCCGGCAGCGCCGCCGGTGGTGCACACGGTCGAGCTCCTGGATTGGGCGCTGGGCGGGCCGGTGCCCGAGGGGGTCACGCTGCCGGCGGAGGTTTCCCTTTCCCGGGGCCGTGCAGCGGGGCGGAACGGAGCCCGGGACCCAACAGCGCAAGACTCCGCGAAGGTCTCGGATAAGCGCCTACGGCGCGGGCCTCTCTGCCGCCTCGATCTCGGCCTTGTCCCGCGTCGCCGCGAGCCAGGCCTCGGCGGCGTTACGGCCGTGATCGCGCAGCCGCACGAGCAGGTCCCAATCGAGATCGAAGGCGCTCACCTGCTTGAGGTTTGGCACGTTGTCCTCGGCCGATAGGCGATGCAGGCGAAGCCGCCTTAGCTTGCGCGACAGGCGCCCCTCGCCTTCCCGCTCCGTCGCCATCTCGGCCATCGAGGACAAGGTATCGAGGTCGCGCAGCAGCGAGTTGTTGAAGGTCATCTGGTTCAGCCGCTTGATGATGTCGGGCGAGGTTCGGGGGAGCTCCTCGCCCTCGGTCGGGATGATCTGGACGACGATGATGTCTTGAGCTCGCGAGGTGGCAACGAGCGGCATGAGCGGCGGGTTCGCCGCGTAGCCGCCGTCCCAATAGGCCTCCCCGTCGATCGAGACCGCATGCTGCAGCAGCGGCAGGCAGGCCGAGGCCAGCACGACGTCCCGGGTGATCTGATGCTCGCGGAAGATGCGCAGCCTGCCGTCGCTGACCCGCGTCGCGCCGATCAGGAGCCGCACCGGCTTCTTTGCACGCAAGGCCTCGAAATCGATCTCGCCCAGCAGGGAGCGCAGCGGATTGAAGTCGAGCGGGTTGAACTGGTAGGGCGACATGATCCGGGTCGACAGATCGAAGGCGGAAGCCCGTGCCCCCGCATGGCGGGGCGCCGCCTCCGAGGCCTGTTTCCAGAACCTCGCGAGCGCCTCGCGCGCCCCTGCCGCCCCGCCCGCAAGGAGCCCATGGCTCATGATCGCCGCATTGACGGCGCCGGCGCTCGCCCCGCTCACCGCATCGAAGGAGACGTCCTTTTCCTCCAGCAGCCGATCGAGGACGCCCCAGGTGAAGGCTCCGAGCGAGCCGCCGCCTTGCAGGGCGAGCGACAGGCGCAGCTTCTTGACCCCATTGATGCGCGGGGCCTTCGCCTGTGAGTCCGGCCACGGACGGGATGCCGGAAGGCCGGCGATCTGCTTGAGGACGGGCGAGACGAAGGCGCGTATCGCTCGGCTGAGCTTCCGGGGGTTGTGCATTGCAACACCATATAGGTATTCATGCTGCGGCGCAAAAACCCCTGTCGCAAATCAAGGTAAATCGAGGCGAATCGCCCCTTCACAACTTAGTGGCGTCTTTTTGTGCCCAATATTTGGCCAATTTTCACCGTGGGCCGGCTGGTCAGGGGCCGGGACGGCCGCCAGGAGGATGCCCATTCGGGCGGCCATGACAGGAGGAAACGGCCGTTCGGGTCATGGCAGGCGCTCGAGAGCGAGGCTCGCGAGCTCGCCGAGCTTCTCGAGGCCTGCTTCGATCCGCGCATGCCAGCTATGGCCGCAGCTCAGCCGCGGGCAATTCGCATAGCGCCGGCTCGCCGAGAAGATCTCGCCCGGCGCAAAGCAGATGCCGCTCGCGACGGCCTCGTCGAAAAGCTCGCGGGTCCGGATGGGCTTTGGCAGCTCGAGCCACAGCACGAAGCCGCCGGCCGGCCGGCTCACCTTGGTTCCCTTGGGAAAGGCCCTGCCGACGGCGCGGATCATATGGTCGATATTGTCCGAGAAGACGCGCCTTATGCGGCGCAGGTGATTGTCGTAGCCGCCGGAGGATAGGAAGTCCGCAAAGGCAATTTGGGGCAGGACGGGACCGCAGAGCGTGAAGGCGATCTTGCGTTCCAGGACCTTGCGCATGTAACGCGAGGTGGCGATCCAGCCGATGCGATAGCCGGGCGCGATGGTCTTGGAGAAGGAGCCGCAATAGAGCGTGTTGCCGCGCCGGTCCAAGGCCATGAAGGGCCTGGGACGCTCTTGCCCGAAATAGATGTCGCCATAGATATCGTCCTCGATCAGCGGCACCTCGTGCCTGGCGAGCATGTCGATGACCGCGAGCTTCTTCTCGTCGGGCATGGTGCAGCCCAACGGGTTGTTGAAGCTCGACGAGAACAGGCAGGCCTTGACGGATCCGCCCTCGAGGGCCCGTTCCAAGGCGGCAAGGTCGATGCCGCTTTCCGCATCGGTCGGCAGCTCGAGGGCCTTGAGCTCGAGCGCTTCGAGGGTTTGCAGAAGGCCGAAATAGGTCGGCGATTCGACAGCGATCGTATCGCCCGGGCGCGATACGGCCTTGAGCGCCAAGGTCAGGGCCTCCGTGCAGCCGCAGGTGATGGCGATGTCCTCCGGCGACAGGGCCTGGCCCCAGCGCAAGGCGCGCCGCGCGATCTCCTGGCGCAGGCGCGGATCGCCGCGCGGCACCGTATAGGTGTTGTGGTCGATGCCCTTGAGACGCGCGGCCCGCGCCAGGAAGCGATCGAGCCCGCCTGCCGCCAGGAGCTCGCCGCTCGGAATGGCGCAGCCCAGAGGCACAAGCCCGGGATCGGCGGCATGCTCGAGCAGCCTCGAGACGATGCCGGATACCGCGACCTCGACGGCCTTTCCGGGGGGCTTCGAGATCGAAAGCTTCTCGAGCGAGACGGGGTTGCGTATCGCCACATAGTAGCCCGATTGAGGCCTCGCCTCGAGGATGCCCCGGTCCTCGAGCAGGCGGTAAGCCTGGAGCGCGGTCGAAAGGCCGATGCGCCGCTGCTTGCTGATCTGGCGCAGCGAAGGGGCGCGTGAGCCCTGCGGCAACGTGCCATCGTCGACGAGACCGGCGATCAGGCTCGCGAGCGCCTCATAGCGAAAATGGGGTTGCGTCCGCACGCCGTCTCTTCCTTGTCCCGCCAAGTCTTCCGTCCCGCCAAGTCTTCCGTCCCGCCAAGTCTTCCGTCCCGCCAAGTCTTCCGTGCCGCCAAGTCTTCCGTGCCGCCAAGTTTGCGCCCCCAAAATTCCCGCCGAGCCGGGGCGCCGGGCGGGCCCGCAACTTAACTGTTATGGGCGCAATTTCAATTGACTGTAACTGTTCCGATAGCACCCGCCTTGCTAAGGGGCTGTCCGGAAATAGACGAATCGAGCGAGTGGCGTGGAAGCGGATCTTCCGCACCGCGCGAGTTCCGGCCCGCGTAATTTGGGCCCCAGTGATTTTCGACCGATGGAGTGAACGATGCTTCGACGCTTCCGGCAGATCGACGTCTTCGGCGGCAAGCCTTATGCCGGCAATCCTCTCGCCGTCGTACTGGGCGCCGAGGGGCTGACGACCGAGGAGATGCAGAATTTCGCGCGCTGGGCCAATCTGTCCGAGAGCGCCTTCCTGTTGCCGCCCACGAAGGAGGGAGCCGATTACCGGGTCCGGATCTTCACGCTCGCCCACGAGCTTCCCTTCGCCGGGCACCCGACGCTCGGCAGTTGCCATGCCTGGCTCGAGGCCGGCGGCAAGCCGCGGCAGAAGGACCTGGTCGTCCAGGAATGCCCGGCCGGCCTCGTGCCGATCAGGCGCGGCGGCGAGCGCCTCGCCTTCGCGGCGCCATCGCTCCTGCGTTCAGGGCCGGTCGAGGAGGCGTTCGTCGAGCAGCTGGCCTGCGTCTTGCGGATCGATCGAAAGACGATCGTCGACACCCAATGGGTCGATAACGGACCGGGCTGGGTCGGGGTGCTGCTCGCCGACGCAGAAGCTGTGCTCGCCATCGATCCGGATTTCAGCCGGTATGGCGGCAAAGGCCAACTCGATATCGGTCTCGTCGGTCCCTATCCCGAGGGCTCCGAATGCGCCTTCGAGATCCGCGCCCTCTTCAGCGACGAGCGGGGCCAGATGCGGGAGGATCCGGTGACCGGAAGCCTCAATGCCTCGCTCGCCCAATGGCTTATCGCGAGCGGGCGTACCAGGGCGCCCTATGTCACGAGCCAGGGAACGCGGCTTGGCCGCAAGGGAAGGCCGCATATCGATCAGGACCCTGACGGCAGCGTCTGGATCGGCGGCGCAACCGTCACCTGCATCAGGGGAGAGATCGAGATCTAGCTAGGGCGGCGTCAGAGAATTGACGTACCGCTTGAGTGGCGCAGAGCGTCATTGCGAGCGAAGCGAAGCAATCCAGAAGCATGTTCGCCCTGCACCAGCGGCCTGGATTGCCTCGCTTCGCTCGCAATGACGGAAGGGATGAATAGCCGGCTCTACAAATTCGTATCCCAGGGAATCGACTTTCTTCAACCTTTTTCCAGGCTTCAGGCTTCGTTCTTGAGCTTCGGGTCGACCGCGTCGCGCAGGCCGTCGCCGAGCAGGTTCAGGGCGAAGACCACGATCAGGATCGCCATGCCGGGCGCGATGGCGAGCCAGGCCGAATCGAGGATGTTGTCGAAGCCGTCCCGGATCATGCCGCCCCAAGTCGCCGTCGGCGGCTTCAGGCCGAGCCCGATGAAGGCGAGCGAGGCCTCGGTGCGGATCGCATTGGCGAGCCAGAGCGAGCCCATCACCAGTATCTCGGGGAAGATGTTGGGCAGGATATGGCCGGCGAGGATGCGCGTGTCTGAGAAGCCGAGCGAGCGGCAGGCCTCGATGAAGTCGCGTCCCTTCACCGCGATGGTCGGGGCACGCGCGATGCGCGCGAAGGGCGGCACCGAGGTCAAAGCGATCGCCGCGATGATGTTGCCTATCGAGGAGCCGAGCATCGCCACGATGATCAGCCCGAGGATCAAGGACGGGAAGGCGAGCAGCATGTCCATCACCTGCATGATGATGGTGTCGAAGCGCCCGCCGCGCCAACCGGCCAGCATGCCGATCAGCGTGCCGGCCGCCATGGCGATCAAGGTCGATACGACGCCGATCACGAGCGAGATGCGGGCGCCGTAGAGGAGGCGCGAGAAGGTGTCCCGCCCGTAATTGTCGGTGCCGAGAATATGCTCGAGGCTCGGCGGCTTGAGACGGTCGAGGACATCCTGCTCGAGCGGGTCATGCGGGGCGAGCACGGGCGCCAGGATGGCAGCGAGCACGATCGCGACGAAGATCACAAGCCCGATCCAGGACGCCTTGTTGGTGTTGAAGGCGCGCAGCGTCGCCGCAAGGGCGGCGCCGAAAGCAGAGGGCGGGGGAGCCTTTGCCGCGAGGTCGGTCATCCGAGCTTCACCCGCGGGTCGACGAAGCCGTAGGCGAGATCGACGAGAAGGTTCACGACCACCACGGC
>JBIOEK010000271.1:0-5731 GCA_044445925.1 Hyphomicrobiales bacterium | reverse complement strand
GATGTGGCGGAAGCGCTGCCAGGCGGTCGCGCCGTCGAGCATCGCCGCTTCGTAGAGCGAGGGCGAGATGGTCTGCAGCCCGGCGAGCAGGCTGATGGCGACGAAGGGAATGCCGCGCCAGATGTTGACGGCGATCAGCGACAGTCGCGCATGCCAGGGCGTGCCGAGGAAATCGACATCCGTCGAGCGCCAGCCGAGCACGTCCTTCAAGATGTAGGAGACGATCGAGAATTGCGGATGGAAGATCCACCAGAAGGCCACCGCCGACAGCACGGTCGGAACGATCCAGGGCACCAGCACGATGGCGCGGATCAGCGACTTGAACGGGATGCGGTGATTGAGCAGGAGAGCGAGCCAGAGCCCGAGCGCGAACTTACCCGCCGTCGCCGTCGCCGTATAGAAGATCGTGTTGCCGACCGCGATCCAGAAGATCCGGTCGTCCCAGAGCGAGACGAAGTTTTCAAGCCCGACGAAATTCCCCGCGCGTCCGATCTTGGCGTCGGTGAAGGCGAGCCACAGGCCGAGGCCGAGCGGATAGCTGAGAAAGACGACGAGCAGGCCGATCGCCGGCAAGAGGCAGAGGAAGATGAGAAAGGGTTTCCAGTCGAACAGGCGAGTAAGCCAGTTAGACCGCTCGGCGTCATGCGCCGCGCTCCAACTTTCCGCGATATCGGCCATGACTTAGAGCATTTCCCGGCGAAGAGGTCTCCGGTTCGCCGCAGATGCGGCATGCGCAGCGATGAAGCCCTACGGGCCCTTGTAGTAGCGTTTGGCGCGCCGCTCGGCTTCGGCCGCCGCCTCCTCCGGCGTGGCGGCCCCTGTCGCGACCGAAGCCGCCATATCGACCATGATATAGTCGGCGACCACCGCGGCCGAGGCTTCGTTGATCGGACCCTTGAAGGCGTACCAGAGCGAGTCCTTCATCGTGTCCTTGTAGGCCGCAATCTTCGGATCGCTCTTCCACACATCGCTCTCCGCATAGGCCTTGAGCGGTTGCGCCCAATAACCATAGGTGCCGGTCAGCCATTGATCGTATTGGTCGGCCTCCATCATATAGGCCAGATAGGCTTTCGCGGCGTTCGGATATTTGGTGTGCTTGAACACCATCGAATTGATGGCGAGCGCCGTCTCCGTGCCGAAGCCGACCGGTCCGACCGGCATGCGCGCATGGTCGAGATCGGGGGTCATGGCGGCAATCTTGGGATCGGTCGAATTCTTGATCGAGAAATAGAGCGAGACGCCGTTTTGGGTGGCGGCGATCTGGCCGGCGATCAGCGCCTGGTTGTTCGACGGGTCGAGCCAGGACTGGGTGCCCGGGATGAAGGTTTCGAACAGGGCCTTGCCGTATTTCAGGGCCTCGATCGTCTGCTTCGAATTGATCGTCACCTTCTGGTTCTCGTCGACCATGAAGCCGCCATGGGCCCAGACGAGCCAATGGCAGAACGCGTTGCCGTCGCCCACCGCATGGCCGAAGGTGTAGCCGGCAGGATGGCCGATCTCCTTGAGTTTGCGACACAGCTTGAGGAAGTCGTCGAGATTGGCCGGGAACTTGTCGAACCCGGCCTCCTTGACCCAGGAGGTACGATAGACGGCTGGCCCGCCCGAGCCGCCGAACGGAATGGCGATCCAGTTGTTGGTGCCGAACTTCTTGCCGTAGCGCTCGGCGAGCGGATACCAGCCTCCATATTTCTTGCCGAGATATTCGGCGACATCGGAGAGCTCGATCAGCTTGTCGGAATAGAGATGAGGATCATCCGTCCAGCCGAGCACGACGTCTGGCCCCGCCCCGGTATTCGCCGTCACCGCCGTCTGCGGACGCAGATCTTCCCAGGCCGAATAGTCGACCTTCACGGCAACGCCCATGGCCTTGGCGAAGCTCTGGGTATTGGCGTTGAAAATGGTCTCGTCTGGGCCGACGAATTTCGTCGGGCGCAGCACGCGCAACGACGCGCCCTTCTCGATGTCGAGCTTCGGCGGGGCGATGCTGGCAACCGGGATCGCGGCCCGCGCGGCGCTCCCGAGCGTCGTCGCGGCGAGCCCGCCGATCCCCAGCGCCAACGTGTCGCGGCGACTGAAATGACCCATCTCCATCCTCCCTGACGAGCTCTGCCGCCCGTGCCCATCCAGCCGACGGCACATGCGAGCTTGTCGGCACTGTAGAGCATGCCCGGCGTTTGTGAAGTGCTGGGCCGGATCTGCCCGCATCGCGGCTCTTGCAATTTCGTCGCGCAGAGACCAAGCGTGTCTGACTTGCTGCGGGGGGATTTGGCGCGGCCCAAGCGCTTGTCTTCGCGGAGACATCACATGGACTAACTCATCGCCAAATTGACACAAGCGGCCGGGATCGATGCGGCAACCGCGCGCCATGCCGTCGCCATCATCTTGAACTTCCTCAAGAAGGAAGCTCCCGTCGAGCAGGTCGATAAGGCCGTCGCCTCGATACCGGGCGCGGAGCAGGCGGCCCTCGAGCAGGCGGGCACGTCGGCGGGCGGCGGGGTCGCCGGGGCCATGGCCGGGCTCGGCGGCCTCATGGGAGGCGCCGGCGGCCTGATGGCGCTCGCCGGCCAGCTGACGGGCGCCGGCCTGTCGATGGGGCAGATGCAGGTGGTCGCCAAGGAGCTCTTCGCGCATGTGCGGGAGAAGGCCGGCGAGGACGTGGTCGGCGGCATCGTCGCCGCCGTGCCGGGGCTCTCGCAATTCGTCTGAGAGAGGCGCCTATGCGATCCTGAGCGATGACGGCCACGACAGCCACGAGCCAGATCTGGACCGAGCTCGTCGAGCGGACGCTCAAAGGCGCGTCCTTGGACAAGCTCGTCTCCCGCAGCGCGGATGGCTTGCCGATCGAGCCGCTCTACGGGGCCGCGGGAGCCGGAGGCCTGGTTCCGCTCAGGGCGGCCGGACGCTGGCGTATCGCCCAGCGCATCGAGCACCCCGACCCGGAAGAGGCCGCAGCACTCGCCCTCGCCGATCTCGAAGGGGGCGCGGACGAGCTCGTCGTCGCTTTTTCGGGTGCCGCGACCGCGCGCGGCTTCGGCATCGAGGCAGGCGAGGTCGACAGGCTCGATCTTGCCCTTGCCGGCGTCAAGCTCGACCGCGTCAAGCTGCGGCTCGAAACCGCGCCCTTCGACGGTCGTCCGGTCGCCGCGCTGATGCTGGAGCTCATCGCCCGGCGAGGCCTCGAGGCGAAAGCCGTTTCGATCGAGTTCGGCCTCGATCCGATTGCCGACATGGCGCGCGCGGGCGGCTTGCCTCTCGCCTGGCCGGAGCTCGCAGAACGCTTCGCCGGCACGGCGGAGCTCCTGCGGGGTCACGGCTTCACGCGCTCGCTGGCGCGCATCGACGGCCGCGTTGCGCACGAGGCGGCCGCGAGCGAAGCCCAGGAGCTCGCCTTCGCGCTTGCGTGCGGCCTTGCCTATCTGCGCATCCTCGAAGGCAAGGGTCTGAGCCTCGATGAGGCCCGCAAGGCCCTGTCCTTCGTGCTGGTCGCCGATGTCGACGAATTCGTCTGCATCGCCAAGTTCCGCGCCATGCGCCGTCTCTGGGCAAAGGTCGAGAAGGCCTGCGGTCTTGCGGCCGAGCCGATCGAGCTCGCGGCGGAGACGGCCTGGCGGATGACGACACGGCGCGATCCTTACGCCAACATCCTGCGGGCGACGCTCGCGACCTTTTCTGCCGGAATCGGCGGCGCGGGTTCGATCAGCGTCCTGCCCTTCACCGCGGCGATCGGCCTTCCCGATGCCTTCGCGCGGCGCGTGGCGCGCAATCTCCAGCTCGTGCTCATCGAGGAATCGCAATTGTGGCGGGTCGCCGACGCAGCTGCGGGATCAGGCGCCTTCGAGACCCTGACGGACGCGCTCGCCCACAAGGCCTGGGAGCTGTTCCAGGAGATCGAGCGCGAGGGCGGCATCGTCCAGAGCCTGATGCGGGGAAGGTTGCAGGCAAGGATCGCCACCGTCAGGGCGGGACGTCTGAAGGAAATCTCGCGGCGCAAGGCGCCCATTACCGGCGTCAGCGAATTCGCGCTGCTGTCGGAAGCGCAAGTCGCCGTGCTGACGCCCGAGGGCGGGCGCAAAGCTGCCCGGAGCTACAAGCTCGTCGAGAGATGCGAGGCCTTGCCCTCGCTGCGCTTCGCCGCGCCGTTCGAACGCCTGCGCGACCGCTCGGACGCCCATCTGGCGAGGACGGGGCGCCGTCCCACTGTTTTCCTCGCCAATCTCGGGGGAGCGGCGAGCTTCACGCCGCGCCGGCTGTTCGCCAAGGGCCTGTTCGAGGGCGGTGGAATCGAGGCCGCCGAGAACGACAGGCCCGCGACCCTCGTCGGCATCGTCGATGCCTTCTGCTCCAGCGGCGCGCCTCTCGCCTGCCTGTGCTCGTCGGACGAGGTCTATGCCCAGCAGGGCGCCGAAGCCGCCCACGCCTTGAAGGAGGCCGGCGCAGCCAAGCTTGCCATCGCCGGAAATGAGCGCGACCTCGAAGGCTCGCTCGAAGGCGCTCCACTCGATCTCTTCGTCTTCGCCGGCTGCGATGTGCTGCAGGTGCTGACGGGGATTTATGACGATCTCTTCGGGATAAAGGGCTGAGGCAATGGGCTGGCTCAAGGCTGGAATCGTGACCACCATCATCGCGGCCGTGATCATGGTCGCGGCATTGGTGCTCTTGAGCGTTCTGCAGAAGGGCTTCGAGCCGATGAGCATCCTCACCCTCGTGCTCTTCGGGCTGCCGCTCGGCCTGGTCGTTGCCGCGCCGGTCAGCCTCGTCATCCTGCCGGTCGCGGATGCCATCCTCGAGCGGCGCGACATGCGGCTGTTCCGCGACATGACGATCATCGGCGCCCTGGCCGGCGCCCTCGTGCCGCTCTTCATCATGTTCGTCCTCAAGTTCAGGCCGCCCGGCATGATCGGCACGATCACGGCGCTCATGGTCTTGGCCGGCCTCGTCGGCGGCGGGGCCGCGGGCCTGTTCTACGCGGAGGTCCTGGCGCGCATGAACAAGCGCTGACAGAAGGACAGGCCTGCGGCGCGAATATTGCCGATCCCGAGGCTTCGGCCTAGTTAGGGAAATGCGGGCCGGCCGAAGGCGCCGCGCGCGCCTCGGTTCCGGCCACCCGTCTTCGATCCAATGCCAGGAGGGCACAGATGTCGTTTTCGCTTCCCGATCTTCCCTATTCGCATGACGCGCTCGCGCCCAACATGTCGAAGGAGACGCTCGAATTCCATCACGACAAGCACCACCTTGCCTATGTCAACGCCGGCAACAACTTGCTCAAGGGCAGCGAATGGGAGGGCAAGAGCCTCGAAGAGATCGTCAAGGGCTCTTTCGGCAAGAATGCCCCGCTCTTCAACAATGCCGGCCAGCACTACAACCACACGCATTTCTGGAAATGGATGAAGCCGAAGGGCGGCGGCGCCATTCCGGGCGCGCTCGAGAAGAAGATCAAGGAGGATCTCGGTTCGGTCGAGAAGATGAAGGAGGATTTCGTCGCCGCCGGCATCGGGCAGTTCGGCTCGGGCTGGGCCTGGCTCGCGATCAAGGACGGCAAGATCGCGGTGATGAAGACCCCGAACGGCGAGAGCCCGCTCGTGCATGGCGCCAAACCCATTCTCGGCTGCGATGTCTGGGAGCACTCCTATTACATCGATTATCGCAACCGCCGTCCGGACTACCTCAAGGCCTTCCTCGAGCATCTCGTCAACTGGGAATATGTGGAGGAGATGTTCCACAAGGCCAAGTG
>JBIOEK010000270.1:0-5732 GCA_044445925.1 Hyphomicrobiales bacterium | reverse complement strand
GTCGCCCGGCTTGTCGTAGGACAGCACCGAGAGGGAGCTCTGATCGTTGATCGGGGTCGGCCGGACCTGAACCCCGACAAGCCGCGAGACGAAGCCCTGAAGCGCGGGCGAATGATAGAGGGCGACAATGGCGGGGGCGGCGGCGATCAATGTCTCATAGGCGACGGTCCCACCCTTCTTATGGGCCGGGACGAAGCTGCGCTCGGGCGCCACCAGGCGCTCGGCCTCGGCCTCCACCGCCTCGAAGCTTCCCCGCGGCAGGAAATCGTTCAGGCTCGCGAGCCTGTCCGTGAAGCCGGGCACCTCTCGCGCCCGCAGCGCTTCGAGATCGAGGGCCTGCGTGCCGGCGATCCGGGCGACGCGGTTCCTAAGCTCGCGATAAAGCCTGACGCGCCTCCCCCTCGCATAGGCATACCCGCCGGCTGTGATCGCGCCGGCGCCGATCACCGTTTCAGCAATCATGGCGGCATCCGCTCTTCCTGGATCGGCCCCCTGGGGGAGGCGTCTTGGGGAGGTCCCTCGGGGAGGTCCCTTGGGGAGGTCCCTTGGGGCCTTGGATGATTCGAATCCCAGGAACGCTTAAGCGATTCGTGCGACAATCCGATTGCAGTCGCGATATCCATCCGGCTGCTGGGAGGCGTCGAGACCGGCTTATCAGTCGAGCGCCCGGCTTTCGCCGCCCGCATCATAATGGGGCGTGGCGCGCACCAAGCAACCGTATCGAATTTCGAGGCCTTCCGGCAAACGCTCTCTCAGTCGACAGACTGAAATCGAACCCACTCATCCATGAACCGAACCTCGTTCAGACGCAGTGCTCGGCCAGCCGCTCTATGTACCAGCTGACGAAATCGTCGACCTGGCTTTCGGTGAAAGGCGAATAGGGGCCCGGCTCATAGGCCGAGCTTCTGACGCCCGCATGGGTGCGCTCGACCAGCGCCGCGTCCTGGCGGTTGGTCGCGACCCAGACCTTGGTCAGGTTCTCGACGTCGTAATCCTCGCCCTCGACCGCATCCTTGTGGACGAGCCAGGTGGTGCGCACCAGCGTCTCGTCGGGCGAAAGCGGCAGCGCGCAGAAGCTTATCGAATGGTCGCTCATGGCGTGATGCCAGGAATTCGGCTGGGTATGGATATGCAGGCCGCCGAGCTTGGCTTCGGTGATCTTGCCCATCAGCTTGCGGCAGGCGACCCGCGAATCCATCGTCTGGGATTCGTTCTCGCCCGCGAGCACGAGGCGCTCGACGCGGAAGGCGGAAGGCCGGCCCTTCAGGTGCTCGACCGCGCCCGAGGGAAAGCCCCTGGCTTCCCAGGCGGCGACGGTTTCACGCGCCGTCTGCGCATAGGCCTCGGCTTCGCCGCGCTGGCGATCGCTGGCGGCCGACGGATCGAAACCGACGGCGTATTCGGAGAAGGAGTTCAAGAGCTCGGGATGGGAGGCCTGGCAATGGTAGCATTCGCGATTGTTCTCCATCGTCAGCTTCCAATTGCCGTGCTCGACGAGGTCGATCTGGGCCGCGACCTTGGTGTTGCGCAGGTCATGGGGCGCGAGCCGCGGCTCGATCGCTGCCGCGAGGTCGTCGATATCGGCCGGCGCCTGCTCGGCGAGGCAGATGAACATCAGCCCCGCGATCGAGCGGAGATGGACGGGCTTCAGCCCGTGGCAGGATTTGTCGAAATCCGCACCCATCTGGCGCGCATTGATCAGGGTGCCGTCGCGCTTATAGGTCCATTGGTGATAGGGGCAGACGAAGCGGATCACGCGTCCGCGCTCGGCAATCACGAGCTGGGCGCCCCGATGCCGGCACACATTGTGAAAGGCGCGCATCTCCCCGTCGTCGCCGCGCACCAGGATCACCGATTGGGAGCCGATATCGAGCTTGCGATAATCGCCGGGCTGCGGCGCCTCGGCCTCCACGCCTGCGAAGATCCAATGGCGTCCGAAGATCACCTCGAGGTCGAGATCGAACACCTCGCGCGAGGTGTAGAAGGGCGCCTCGAGCGTATAGCCGGGCCGGCGCGCCTCGACGAGGTGGCGGATATCGAGGGGGGCTCTCATGAGCATTGGCGGCTCCGTGTGCTGCCTGGAATTCTGCGCCGGGAACGGTGCAGTCTTTTACGTGCTACCTCGGCGGCGCCGCGATCTTAGCGCGAATCGGGCAAATTCGCGAATGCTGAAATTGCCGCAGCGTCGATCCGGCCGCGACCTCCGCAGATTCCGGGGATCGGCGACGGAAGCTGCCGGCGTCGGTTGCCGGTCTCGCCCTCAGCCGCGGCGAGCCCCGACATGGCGCCCGGCCGAAGCAGGCTTCGGCAGCCCGGCATGGGCCTCGGCGAGTCGCTTCACCTCGGCGAGGACGGCGCCTGGCGCCGCGACGGCGCGGCCGGCCCCGGTATCGACATGCAGCAGCATCTGCTCGGCTGTCGCGAGGACGTGCTTATCCGAAGCTCGCTGCAAACGGTGGAACAGATGCAGCCGCTTGTCGTCGGCCGCGAGGATCTGCGTCTCGACCTCGATCCGCGAGCCGAGCTTGGCCTCGCCGAGATGCATGAGATGCGTCTCGGCCGTATAGTAGCTGTGGCCAGCGGCCAGATAGGCGCCATCGACGCCGATCAGCCGCAGCAATGCATCGGTGGCATCGCCGAAGCACTGCAGATAGCGGCTCTCCGTCATGTGGCCGTTATAGTCGATCCAGTCGGCCGGCACGCTCCTGCCCATGAGCCGCAGCAACTCGCCGGGTTTGGCTGCCGTGGCGGTGTCGCGCTCCGACGCCGCGAGGCTGTCGAAGAGCCGCCGCTCATGCTGTTTGAGCACGGCGCCCGCGCCGTAATCCTCGCTGCGCAAGCCCCCGAGGACGGCGACGAGGCAATCGTCGCGCAGGCGTTCGAGATCGCGGATCGAGGTCGTCTTGGCCTGCTCGTCCGACTGCGCAGCGATTCGGTCGATCAGCTCCTGCGTCAGCTCCGGGGCCTCGAGCTTGGTCCAGGGCAGCTTCAAGGCCGGTCCGAATTGCGCCAGGAAGTGACGCATCCCAGCTTCGCCGCCGGCAAGCCGGTAGATCAGGAAGGTGCCCATGAAAGACCAGCGCAGGCCGGCGCCGTAACGGATCGCATCGTCGATCTCCTCGGTCGTGGCGATGCCGTCATTGACGAGCCACAGCGCCTCGCGCCACAGCGCTTCGAGCAGCCGGTCGGCGATGAAGCCGTCGACCTCCTTGCGCACCTGGAGGGGGCGCATGCCGATCGTCTCGTAGAGCGCGGCGGCCTTGGCTTTCGACTCAGGCGAGGTCTTCTCGCCGCCGCAGATCTCGACGAGCGGCAGGAGATAGACGGGGTTGAAAGGATGGCCGACCACGAGGCGCTCGGGATGCTGCATCGCGCTCTGCAGCCTGGTCGGCAGCAGGCCCGAGGTCGATGAGGCGATGATGGTATCGGAGCGCGTCGCCTTGTCGATGCGGGCAAGCATCTCCCGCTTCAGATCCTCGCGCTCGGGCAGGCTCTCCTGCACGAAATCGCTGCCGGCCACGGCCGCCTCGACCGAGGGCGCGATGGTGAGCTCGCCCTCGGGCATGGCCGCCCCGAAGATCAGCTTTGCCTGGGCGCGGCGTGCGTTGGCGATGACCTCGGCGAGCTTGCGCTCGATATCGGGGCCGGGATCGAAGACCGCGACCTTGTGACCGTTCAACAGGAAGCGCGCAGCCCAGCCGGCCCCGATCACGCCACCGCCCACGAGGCCGATACGCTCCTTGCTCATCTTGTGGCTCTCCTCAGCTCGGCTTGCGCAGCTTCAGCTTCTTGCGCACCTCCGCCGGGCCGAGCAGGCGCGCGCCCATATTGGTCAGGATGGACGCGGCCCGCTGCACGAGCTCGCCATTCGAGGCGAGAACGCCGCGATCGAGATAGAGATTGTCCTCGAGACCGACGCGCACATTGCCGCCCGCGATCGCCGCCATGGCCACATAGGGCAGCTGCCGACGGCCGATCGAGAAGGCGCTGAAGACGCAGCCTTTCGGCAATTGGTGGACGAGCGACATCAAGGTCAGCGGATCGTCGGGCGCCCCATAGGGGATGCCCATGCACAGCTGGATCATGACGGGATCGTCGATCAGGCCCTCCTTGACGAGGTCCTTGACGAAGACCAGATGGCCGCAATCGAAGACTTCGAGCTCCGGCCTGACGCCGAGATCCCGCACGCGCTTCGCCATGGCCCGCAAGGTCGAGGGCGTGTTGGTCATGACGTAGTCGCCAAGCGAGAAGTTCATGGTGCCGCAATCGAGCGTGCAGATCTCCGGCAAGAGCTCGGCCACATGGGCGAGTCTCTCGCTCGGCCCGACCATGTCGGTGCCGGACGGGTCGAGCGGCAGGGGATGTTCGCCGGCCTGGAACACGACGTCGCCGCCCATTCCGGCGGTCAGGTTGATCACCACGTCGACACCCGAGCCCCTTATGCGCTCAACGACTTCCTTGTAGAGATGAGGCGAGCGCGCGCCCTTGCCGGTCTGGGGGTCGCGCACATGGATATGAGCGATCGCGGCGCCCGCCTTCGCCGCCTCGATGGCGGCGTCGGCGATCTCGCCGGGCGTAACCGGTAGCTTCGGGCTCTTGCCGGCGGCGTCGCCGGCTCCCGTCACCGCGCAAGTGATGAAGACCTCGTAATTCATGCTGTGAACGCCTTCGGCTGCCGCTGCCAGCGACAATAGCCGTGAGGCGTCACCGACTTCAACGGTTGGTGTATCCCTTCACAAGAGATCGCGCGCGATCGTCTCCTCGAAATCGCGAGAGCTCGCGAGCCTGCCGTTCTCGAATGCACGGACATGGCCCTCCAGGATGAAGTCGGTGGCGGTGGCGCGCATCGCCGTCTGCGCCTCGACGCGGATGCGCCAGCCCTCGCGCCCGAGCTCATAGTCTTGCGTGATCAGGTAGCGGGCGCTCAACGGATCATCGGAGCCGATCGTCAATTCGCGCCTGAGGCTGTGGCTGATCGTCGTATCGATCTCGTCGAAGCGCAGCACGCCCTCGCCGAACAAGCCGCCCTCGCCATGCGTCACATAGGTGGAGACGCCGGTCATCAGGTCAATAGATGAGGTGCGGGTGAAGCGGCCTTCCGCCACTTGACTCGCCGGAGCGGGCGCGCCGCGCACGGGCTGCTCGAATCGGATCGCGGCGTCGCCAGGGTCCGGCGGCCGCACCGGCAGGACGAGCTTGCCCGGCAGCCGCACCGTCAGGATCGCGGCTTCCGGCGCGGGCCAGATCAGCGGCCAATAGGCGCTCGACAAGGCAAGCCGCATCACATGGCCAGGGGTGAAGGCGTGGCCGCAATCGTTGAGCTTCAGCCGGACCGCATAGACGGTGCCGGGCGTGAGCGCGCTCGGTTCGGCATGGCTCTCCCGATGCGTGAGGTTGAGCACCCCATAGGAGACGCGACGCGATGAGCCGGCGGGCGCGACGTCGCAAAGCCTGGCGCAAAGCTGGGCTACCGGCTTGTCGCAGGCGAGCTCGATCTCGATCTCCGGCGCGCCGAGGATCTCCAGGCGCTCGCCGATCGGCTCGCTGTCGAAGACGAGCGAGAAGCTGTCGTCGTGGCGCTGGTCGGCCGGGCTCTCGCCCGCGACGCCCGTGCCCATCCACTCGCCCGCCGCCAGGCCGGTCCAGCAAGGGGAGTGCAGCGCGACTTCGCCGCCGTCGCCGGGTTTCGCGTCGAGCCCGCCCCTGTTCAGATGCAGCACGCGCCGCTCGAT
>JBIOEK010000269.1:0-5733 GCA_044445925.1 Hyphomicrobiales bacterium | reverse complement strand
GCTTCGCCCTCTTCGGCCGCCAGAATGCCGGCGGGCCCCACACGCCCGACGGTGAGCCTGCGCGTCGCCTCCTCCTCTTCCTCGGGCAGCGTGAGCGCGCTGCGCCGCGAGACGCCCGCCCAAGAGGCAGCGGCCGCGCCTGAGCTTTCGAGCTTCGAGGATGTGATCGCGCTAGCGCGCGAGAAACGCGATCTCGCCTTGACCTATGCGCTCGAACGCGACGTGCGCCTCGTCTCCTTCGAGCGGGGGCGGATCGAGTTCGAGCCCTCGCCCGGCGCCAGCGACGATCTCGCCAAGACCATGGCGAGGCGCCTCCTCGAATGGACGGGCGAGCGCTGGCTCATCGCCGTCTCGCCGGCCTCCGGCGCGCAGAGCATCGGCGAGAGGCGCGATCTCGACAAGAAGGGCGCGCTCGAGGAGGCTAGGGCCTCGCCCCTGGTGCGCGCCATCCTCGAACGCTTCCCCGGAGCCGAGATCGTGGATATCCGCGACAGCCTCGCCGCGCAGGAAGAGGAAGAGGACGAGATGGAAGCGGGCGATGCCGGAACCGGCGAGGAGGACGATCCCTTCGAGTTCCTCGATACGCTTCAAGACGATGATTTCTGAGCAGCTCTAAGGAGAAGGACGCGCATGCGCGCGACATCATGGGCCTCATGAAGCAGGTGCAGTCCGCCCAGGCGAAGCTGCAGGAGATGCAGAAGGAGCTGGAGACGGTCGAGGTGGAAGGCCAGTCGGGCGGCGGCCTGGTCAAGCTGCGTCTCACCGCCAAGGGCGAGCTGAAGGCCATCTCGATCGATGCGAGCCTTCTCAAGCCCGAAGAGGCCGAGATCCTCGAGGATCTGATCGTCGCCGCCCATGCCGAGGCCCGCAAGAAGGCCGAAGCCGTGCTCGCCGAAAAGATGAAGGACGCGACCGGCGGCCTGCCGCTGCCGCCGGGCCTCAAGCTCTTCTGACAAAGCATCATTCCGAAAAGTGGTCTTCCGGTTTTCGGGAAAAATGATGCGATATCAAAACCATGAGTGATCGCATGTGTGATTGTTCAAGCGTGTCTGCTTAGTGTCGCATCCGCTGCCCGTCATCACGCCCGAATTGCTGCTGCGGGCTTATGAGATCGGCCTCTTTCCGATGGCGGAGGGCGCCGAGGATCCGAGGATCCAATGGATCGAGCCCGAGCGGCGCGGCATCATTCCGCTCGACGGCCTGCATGTCTCGCGGCGCCTGGCCAGGACCGTGCGGGCCGAGCCCTTCCGCATCGAGATCGACCGGGATTTCGAGGCCGTCATCGAGGGCTGCGCCGGCGTCGACGGCCTGAAGCGCCAGCGCACCTGGATCAATGCGCGGATCCGCCAGCTTTACCGCGAGCTCTTCGAGATGGGCCATTGCCACACCGTCGAAGCCTATCGGGGCGAGGCGCTGGTCGGGGGGCTCTACGGCGTGTCGCTGGGCGCGGCCTTCTTCGGGGAAAGCATGTTCTCGCGGGCGCGCGACGCCTCGAAAGTCGCGCTGGTGCATCTCGTGGCGCTGCTCAGGCGCGGCGGCTATCTCCTGCTCGACACGCAATTCGTGACGCCGCATCTGGCGAGCCTCGGGGCCGTCGAGGTGGCGCGCCCGACTTATCTCAGGCGCCTGAAGCATGCGGTGGCGCGCGAGCCCTCCGCCGATGCCTTTGCGAGCGGGGCTGGGCTGAGCGGAGACGAGGCGCTGAGGGCCCTCACTTGATCAAGACCCATCTCTTGCTATATCGGGGGCAATCCATTTGCTGTCGCGGACGCCCTTTCGCAGGAACGAGCGTCACATCTCGGCCAAAAGCTCGGTCTATGGCTCTGCGGGCCGGAATTCTCGATGAAGGTGCTCCGATGAAAGTTCGCAATTCCCTGAAATCGCTACGCGGGCGTCATCGCGACAACCGGCTGGTGCGGCGCCGCGGGCGGCTCTACGTCATCAACAAGACGCAGCGCCGCTACAAGGCGCGCCAGGGCTGATCCGGCCATGCTCCCCGGGCGCTTCGTTCTGACGTCGCGTTTGCAAGGGGCAGGGAAGACGCGCGCGCCTGCGGCCAAAGTGACGACCCGCACGGTCCGCGCCTCGAGGCTCGCCGCGCCGCTCACGGCCATATTGGCATGCTCAGCCGTCATTTTCTCGGGTGTCGGCACGCTGGCGCTGGCCGCCTCCGATGCCGATTCGTCGATGGTCGCGGTGCAAAAGCCCATCGACCTCGACGGCCTGTTCGCGAAGCTCAAGCTTGCCCCCGACCCGGCCTCGGCGGCGCTCACCAGCCATGCCATCGAGCAGCGCTGGGCGCATTCCGGGAGCGATACGGCCGATCTCCTCATGCAGCGCGCGAACTCCGCGCTTTCCGCCGGGGACCGGGCGCTCGCCATCGAGCTCCTCGACCGAGTAACCGTGCTCGAGCCCGATTGGGTCGAAGGCTGGAACCGGCGCGCCACCGTCTTCTTCCTGGAAGATGACCTGTCGCGCTCGGCAGCCGACATCCGCGAGGTCCTGGCCCGCGAGCCGCGCCATTTCGGGGCGTTGATGGGGCTCGGCGGAATTCTCGAGCGCATCGGGGACCAGCGCAAGGCCCTGCAAGTCTATGAGCTCGTGCTCGCCGTCTATCCGCTGCTTCCGGCCGCGCAAAAGAGCGTCGACCGCCTGAAGCTGAAATTCGGCGACATGCCGATCTGACGCGCCGCGCAGGCAGGCGCAAGAGAGCCTCGCAAGCCGATCTGCCGTCTCCGACATCGACTTGACCGCTCGCCCCAAGAATTGACCGCTCGCCCCAAGAGTCGGCCGCTCGCCCGAAGAGGAATTCGGCAGCCCCGATGACGCTTGAAATCACGCTTTTCGCCGTGCCGCTCGCGGCGCTACTCGGGCTCGGCGCGATCTCGCTCGCCATTACGGCGCATATCAATCGCCGCCATCCGCCGGAAGGCGAGCTGCGGACGATCCTGGGCGGGCGCATGCATATCGCCGAACGCTGCCCGGCAGGCTGCGCGCCGCGGGCCGATCTCGTCCTCATCCATGGGGCCTCGGCCTCGCTCGGCGATCAGCTTCTGGCGCTTTCGGACGTGCTTGCGCGGCGCTACCGGGTCCTCGCCGTCGACCGGCCGGGGCAGGGCTGGAGCGAGCGGCCCGCAGGCATGGGCGATGCCTCGCCTACGCGCCAGGCGCTGCGCATCGCTGAGGCGCTGCGGCAGATCGGGGTCGAGCGCGCCGTCTTCATCGGGCACTCCTTCGGCGCCGCGGTCGCTGCGGCGCTGGCGATCGAAAGGCCAGGCCTGGTGCAGGGCCTCGTCCTCGTGGCGGCGGTGAGCCATCCCTGGCCGGGCGGCGTCGCCTGGCATTACCGGCTCGCCGCCTTGCCGCTATTGGGGCCGCTATTCTCGTTCCTCGCCGCGCCGATCATCGGCTCGCTGATCCTGGAGCGCAGCGCCAAGGCGGCGTTCCGGCCGCAATCGCCCCCGCCCGACTATGCCGGCAGGGCCGGGGCCGCGCGGGCCGTCACGCCCAGGCGCTTTCGCGCCAACGGCCAGGATGTGGCGAGGCTCAAGCGACATGTCGAAAGGCTGTCGCGCCGCTACCATGAGATCAAGACGCCTTGCGTCATCATCACGGGCGATGCCGACACGACCGTCTGGCCGAGCATTCATTCGCAGGGCTTGGCGCGCGATATCGAAGGCTCGAGGCTCGTGGTGCTCGAAGGCGTCGGCCATATGCCGCACCACTCCAATCCCGAGGCGATCCTCTTGGCGGTCGAGGAGATCTTGGCGGTCGAGGAGATCTTGGCCGCCGATCAGCCGACCGGCGGCAGATCGAGCCAGCCGGCCGAGCCGCCTTGCGTTCCGAAAGCGAGCCGCGCGCCCTCCTCGTCCCAGGCGAGCGCCGAGATGGCGCCCGAGAGGGAGGAGGCCCGGCGCACCAGGAGCTCGGAGCCGTCGGTCACCCGGCAGATCAGCACGCAGCCATCGTCGTAGCCGATGGCAACCACGAAGGCCTTGGGGTGGCAGGCGACCCTAGTGACGCGGAAGTTGCGCACGCCGCATTCGCGCGGCGCCTTGCCCATCGGCCCGTCCTTGTCGGTGAAGGGCCAGATGATGCAGGCCTCGGCCCCGCTCGAGGCGAGCCATTTGCCGTCATGCGACCAGGAGAGCGAGCGGCTCTTGGCCGGATAGCCGGTCATCCGCATATGGCGCTTCTCGGCGAGATTCCAGCCATGCAGCGCGTTCTCCTGCATCGAGGTGACGAGGAAGCGCCCATCGGGCGAGAAGGTGATGTCGATATGCGAGCCTTTCCAATCCAGGAATTCGGGCTCTGTCTTGGTGTTGGGAAACCATAGCGAGGCCCCGCCATTATGCGCATAGGCGAGGCGGTGGCCCTTGGGCGCGAAGGCGAGGCCGCGCACGCTCGACGGCGCGGTCGCCTCCTTGACCTTGCGGGACTTGTCCAACACCTTCACGCTGCGGCCCGACGACCAGGCGAGCGCGCCCGAAGGCGAAAGCGCCACGGCGTCGATCCATTTTCCCTTCTCCTCGGCGATGACCTCGGTCGCGCCGCAGGCATCGCTGCGGATGAGGCGCCCGTCATCGCCGCCGCTGTAGAGAGACTTCGCGTCATGGGCGCAGACCAGCACCGCCCCGTCATGGGCCGCGACCTCGCGCTCATCCTCGCCGCCCTGGCGCAGGACGATGCGGCCGTCGCCGAGCGCGAAGACCGCCGTCCCGCCCAGGAAGCAGGCCTCGGTCACATGCGCGCCGAGCTCGAAGCTCGTCACGTGCTCGGTGAGTGAGGCCGATTGCGCATCCGTCACGAGGGTCGATCCGTCAGCCATGGTCTCATGATCCTATCCGAAAACTCTGACCGCTCTTCGGGATCATGCGCTAGGCCGCGCAGGCCAGGAAACCCTCTCGGATCGCGGCCTCGTCGAGATGGCGGCCGATGAACACGATCTTGCTCTCGCGCCTCTCGCCTTCCTTCCAGGCGCGCTGCAGGTCGCCGTCGAAGATCATGTGGACCCCTTGGAAGACGAAGCGCTTCGGCTCGTTCTTGAAGGCCAATATGCCTTTCGAGCGCAGGATGTCCACGCCGCGAACCTGGGTCAGCTCGGTGATCCAGGGCATGAATTTCTCAGGATCCACCTCGCCTTCGATGCTGGCGGAGACCGACTGCATCTCCTCGTCATGGTAGTGCTTCAGCCCGCCATGGGAATGCGGCTTTCCGGCTTCTCCGTTTCCATGTGCATGGGCGCCGTGATCGTGGCCGTCATGGTCGTGGTCATGGTCGTGGTCGTGATGGTCATGCCCGTGCTCGTGGCCGTGACCATGGGCTTCCTCCTCGTCCAGGAAGGCCGGCTCGATCGTCAGGATGCGCTGGAGATCGAAGGCGTCGCGTCCGAGCACGGCATCGAGCGGCACGGCGCAGTTTTGCGTGCGGTGCAGCTTGGCATAGGGGTTGATGCCGCGGATGCGCGCCTCGACCTCCTCGAGCTGATCCTTGGTCACGAGATCGGTCTTGTTGAGCAAGATCACGTCGGCGAAGGCGATCTGGTTCTTGGCCTCGGGCGCGTCCTTGAGGCGGTCGAGGAGCCAGCGCGCATCCGCGACCGTCACCACGGCGTCGAGCTTCGCGGCCGCGCCCACATCGGAATCGACGAAGAAGGTCTGGGCCACGGGGGCGGGGTCCGCGAGGCCCGTGGTCTCGATGATGATGGCGTCGAACTTGCCCTTGCGCTTCATC
>JBIOEK010000268.1:0-5806 GCA_044445925.1 Hyphomicrobiales bacterium | reverse complement strand
CCAGTCCTCGACGCCGTCCTTGCCGACGAGATGCACGGTGTTGCGCTCCCCGCCCATGACACCGTCCTTGCCGCCCACATCATTGGCGACGATCAGATCGCAGCCCTTCCGGGCGAGCTTCGCACGGGCATGCTCGATGACCTTCTCGGTCTCGGCCGCGAAGCCGATGACCAGACGAGGGCGACGCGCATGATGCCCGATCGTCGCCAGGATGTCGGGATTCTCGATGAGCCTGAGGGCGGGCGCGCCGGCGGCCCCCTTCTTGATCTTCTGCGAGGCCGCTTCGACGCGCCAATCGGCGACCGCGGCGCAGAACACCGCGACATCGGCCGGCAGCGCAGCCTCCACGGCAGCGAGCATCTCGGCCGCCGTCTCGACATGGACCATGCGCAGGCCGGTGGGGTCCTCGATCCTTACCGGCCCAGAGACCAGCACCACCTCGGCGCCGGCGGCGGCCGCTGCCGCCGCAATTGCGTGGCCGTGTTTGCCGGAGGAGCGGTTAGACAGGAAACCCACCCGGTCGATCGGCTCGAGCGTCGGGCCTGAGGTGACGACGACGCGCCTTCCGGCGAGCGGCTTTGCGGCGCTCGCCGCGCCGAGCAGGCCCTCGATCGCCGCGGCGATCTCGGCGGGCTCGGCCATGCGCCCAGGCCCGAACTCGCCGCAGGCCATCTCGCCCTCGCCCGGGCCCACGAAGGCTACGCCGTCGGCCTCGAGCCTCGCGAGGTTGCGCTGCGTCGCCTTATGCTGCCACATGCGGACATTCATGGCGGGCGCCGCGAGCACCTTCTTGTCGGTCGCGAGCAAGGCGGTCGAAGCGAGATCATTCGCAGCGCCGGAAGCCATCTTGGCGAGCAGGTCGGCGGTTGCCGGCGCGACCACGAGAAGATCCGCATCGCGCGACAATTCGATATGCCCCATCTCGGCCTCGTCCGTGAGCGAGAACAGGTCCTCATAGACCTTGTCGCCGGAGAGGCTCGCGAGCGAGAGCGGCGTCACGAACTCCCTGCCGGCCCGCGTCAGGACGCAGCGCACCGAAAGGCCGCGCTTGCGCAGGATGCGGATCAGCTCGAGCGACTTATAGGCCGCGATGCCGCCGCCCACGATCAGGAGGACGCGCTTCACACCAGTTCGATCGTCCACGGCGTCGTCCTTCCGGTCGGCTCGCGATGGGCTCCGCCTGCGCTGGCCTCGCGCCCCTGTCAAGACGAGGCGCGGCGGCGTCATCGCGGAGCCATACCCGCATTCGCGAGGGCATGCTTTCGGGCAAAGGTCGAAGAAAGTCGATTCCGGCAACCATGCGAGCTCCGAGCCCAGGGGACGAGCGAAGTCGGGTGAATTGACCTATTGCCCCAAAATCCCCACATCAGCACACTCCAAGCCCGATGCTCGGCGCGATCGAGGTAAGGGATCGAAACCGGCGCTCGCGCGTTTGCCGAACCGCCGGGTTGGCGGATAGCGCCACCGATTGAGCGCGAAGTCTCACCTTGGATCGTCCATGAAGCTCTTCGAATGCGGATTTTGCGGTCAACCGCTCTATTTCGAGAACGACCATTGCGAGAGCTGCGGTCACCGGCTGGGGTTCGTGCCCTCGCGCATGGAGCTCGTGCCGCTCGAGCCTGCGCAAGCAAGCCCTGACGCAAGCGGGGACGGGTGGCGCGGGGACAAAGCCGCCGTTCAAGCGCCCGGCGTCGCCTGGGCGATAGCCGGCTCGCCGGGGCAGCGCTTCCGGTTCTGCGCCAATGGGGAGCTCGGCAGCTGCAATTGGCTGCTGTCGCCGGACGATCCTGGCCGATATTGCCTCGCATGCCGGCACAACCGCACCGTCCCGGCGCTGTCGAAAGGTGAGAACCTGCGCCGCTGGCGACGCATCGAGCAGGCCAAGCACCGCCTCTTCTACACGCTGATCCTGTTGCACCTGCCCCTGACGACGCGGTCCGAGGACCCGGGCGAAGGCCTCGCCTTCGACTTCCTCGACGATGACGCGCCGAGCGCGGCCAAGATCATGACCGGCCACGACCACGGCCTCATCACGCTCAACATCGCCGAGGCGGACGACGCCGAGCGCGAGCGCCGCCGCCAGTCGATGGGCGAGGCCTACCGCACCCTGCTCGGCCATTTCCGCCACGAGATCGGCCATTATTATTGGGACCGCCTGGTGCGCGACGATCCTGCCGCGCTGGGGCGATTTCGCCGGATATTCGGCGACGAGCGCCAGGACTATGAGGGGGCGCTCATGGCCCATTACGCCAATGGGGCGCCGCCTTGTTGGCGCGACCGTTTCGTGACGGTCTATGCGAGCGCCCACCCTTGGGAGGACTTCGCCGAGACATGGGCGCACTACCTCCATATCGTCGATACGCTCGAGATCGCCAGCGCCTTCGGCCTCAGCCTCGAGCCGAGGATCGCGCGGGGCAAGGAGCTCTCGGCCAAGATCGACTTCGATCCGAGCCGGATCCTGGGCATCGGAGCCATGATGAGGGATTGGTTGCCGCTGACCTTGGCGGTGAACAGCCTCAACCGCGGGATGGGACAGCCGGACCTCTATCCCTTCGTGCTGTCGCCGGAGGTGGTGGGCAAGCTCGGCTTCATCCATGAGCTGGTGCACGGATCGCTCGCGCCGCGCACCGACGAGACGGCCAATATCGCTCCCTCGATCGCGCAGCCGCAGCCCGCTCCGGCCTGAAGGTTGTGCCGGCAGGAAATAGCCTTATGCCCCTCGCTTAGCGGGAGGCCTCTTGCAGGTAGGCCGTCCCTGAAGCCGAGAGTTCTGTCCGCACGAGGCCGATCAGCGCGCGGACGGCGATCAGCGTCGATAGCGAGCGATGACAGACGGTCCCGGTCTGGAAGCGGCGGATTTCGGACGCGATCGGGACGCGCCTCTGGTCGAAGCTCGCGAGGGCAGCGAGCAGGGGGCCCGCCAGGCAGGAGAGATAGGGCACGAAAACGGCGGTCACCCCCGCCGTGGGCGTGCTTCCGGATATCATGCTAGCCGCCCGGCGGATCGTAGGGATAGACGAAGCTCGAATGCACCCAGCCCCACGCATTGGTGCTTCCGACCTCGAGCCAATCGTCCTTCTTTCGGAAGACTGTCAAAATCACCCTTGCCGGCAGGGTTCTGGCGGCTGGGGCCGCCATTTCCGGTTGAATCCTGACCGTCGTGGTGTTGCGGGTGGCGACACGCTGCGGGGACGGTGAAGCTACCGGCCCCGGCGTGGCGATCGGTTGTTCCGGGGCAACCCGAAGGGTCTCTCTCTTTTCCACGGGCGCTTCGGGTGGCGGGCTCCGAGGCTTGTCGGGCATCGCCGCAACGGGCGCCTCACGCGGCGCGCTCCCCATGCGCACGGCATCGCGCGGCACGCTTCCGAAAGTCGGTACCCAAAACAGCGAGACGGCGACGGCGATCGACGCCAAGGTCACGGACGCCACCCCTGATCGACGACCGGCCTTTCGGGCGGACGCGGGGAGGCGCCAACCTGCGAAATCAGAGAGCCGGCGGCTCTTTGGGACGGGGCGATCGGAGACCGGCGCGTTTTGCTGCGCGCGGATCTCATCCGCAATCAGAACGAGGGATGGATGGGGCCGAGCGGCGACCTGGCCTTCTTGATCGGCATCGTCCGCACCGCGTTCGCCTGCCGCCTCCTCCAGTTGTGCGGGAAGGGGCCGAGCGCCCAGATCGGCCGGTTGCTCTCGATCGCCGATCACAGGAGGGGCTTGAAGATCGTGATCCACGCCGGCTTCCAAAATACGCAACCGAGAGAAACGAGGCACAGCAGATCGCCGCAAATCCGGAAAGTTGCCTCTCACAAACCAGAACGTCGAGACATCCTGCCACGGACGGATGGAAAAAAGCTTAAGGTCTTGCGCTGCTCTGGACTGAAGTTGGGCCTTGGAACCAGATGCGTTTCGCTGGATTAAACCGCATGGCCGAAAACAGCGGCCCCTACGCCGCGGTGGCGCTGTGCGAGGCCACCCCCGTCCATGGAATGACGTCGACCGCGACATCGATCTCCTGCTCGCCGGGCCCAAGCAAGACGCCGTGGATCGGCGAGATGTCATCATAGTCGCGGCCGATGGCGAGCACGACATGCTCGTTGGCGACCACCATGCCGTTGGTCGGATCGAAACCGATCCAGCCTTCCTTCTCGCCGCACCAAAGCGACACCCAGGCATGGCTTGCATCGGCGCCCTCGAGGCGCGGCTTGCCGGCGGCCGGAATGGTGCGGATATAGCCGCTCACATAGGCAGCCGGCAGCCCGAGGCCGCGCAAGCCCGCGATCATGATATGGGCGAAATCCTGGCAAACGCCGCCGCGGTTCTCGAAAGCCTCGAGGAGCGGCGTCGAGATCACCGTGGCCTTCGGATCGTAGAGGAAATCCGCCCTGATGCGATGCATCAGATCGGTCGCGCCATCGAAGATGGCGCTGCCGGCCGGAAAGCTCTCGTCGGCATAGCCAGCGATCGGATCGAGCAGCGGGACGAGCCGGCTCGCATAGAGGTAATGAGCCGGCGAATCGGGGCCGAGCTTGAGGGAAGCGAAAGCCGCCTCGCCGACCTCTTCCCAGGCGAGCGAGGTCCGCGACAGGGACGGCTCGTCGCGCGTGACCTCGACGCGCGAGCGCGCCTCGACGCGCAATTCGCGATGCGCCGTCTCGAGCACCACATCGACGACGCGGTTGCCGAAGAAATCCCGGCGCTCGATGCGCGATACCGGCTCGGGCACGACCTCGAGCCGCGATTCGCGCACGCGCTGATGGCGCTCGTCGCAGGGCAACAGGCGCAGCGCACAACGGGCAAAGGCCACCGGCGCGGCATAAGTGTAGGTCGTGAGGTGGCGGACTTCGTAGATCACGCGAGATCGGGTTGCTGGTCGGCGCGGGCGGTGTGCGCCCCTTGCAGGAAATAGCGCGATGCGACCGCTTCTGCCAGGCGCATGATGCGCTGCTCGATGAAGAGAAGCTTCTTGTTGTCGAGCTCCTCGGCCTCCGCGACCGACAGATCCGAGGTGAGGCCCCGGCTCATGCGGCGCGCCGTCTCGAGGATGCCGTCATCGCGCAGCACCGGCAGCTCGGCGAGATGCGCGTCGATGCGCTCGACCTGGAAAGCGACCGAGCGGGGATTATAGGGATCGAGCACCACCATGTCGCGGGCCGGCGCCAGCGCCACCCCGGTGCGATAACGCGAGCGATAGCTGATCTGCGAATCGATCAGGTCGAGCACCACCTCGAGATCGTCGGCCGTGGCGTCGGGCGCGGCGAACAGGCGCGAGAAGCGGCAGGTGTTGATGGCGCGCTCGACGCGCCGCCCCATATCGAGAAAGCGCCAGCCGGCGACACGGTTCATGTTCTCGTGCATCAGGCCCGAGAGGGCCGAGAGGCGCGCAGCGCCTGGTCGGCGCGGTCGAAAGCCTCGATCTCGGGCGGCAGCGGCTCATCCCCGACATCGAGGCGCGCCTCGAGCGTGACCACGAGCCGCCAGGCATCCGGCGACAGGCGCTCCCTGATGGCGGAAGCCGTGCGCAGCGACTCGCGCGCCAGCGACATGGCGGAACCGTAATGCTCGCGGCTGTGGAGGGCCGTCGAGGCGATCGGGATCTCGGCCGGGGTCTCGGTCTCGGCCGCGATTGCGGCCGGGATTGCGGCCAAGATCTTGGCCTCTCCCGTCTCGGGTCTCGGCACGGCGCCCCAGGCGATCAACAGCTGCTGTAGCCGCTCCACGGTCGGCCGGGCTCCGCGCGAGATGGAATCGGTCTCGATCGAGCGGCCGCACAGGCAGCGGATCAGGCGCAGCGTCGCCTCGGCGCGTT
>JBIOEK010000267.1:0-5820 GCA_044445925.1 Hyphomicrobiales bacterium | reverse complement strand
CGCGTCGATCCGGTAAAGAGGAGATGATCGAAAGGCAGCGCCGCGAAGGCTTGCGACACCTCGGGCCCGCCCTCGACGACCGCCACTTCGCGGGCGTCGAAACGAGCGGCGACCGCGCTCGCGAGAAGCGAGGAGAAATGCGGGACGAGCTCGCTCGGCTTGATCATGGCGCGATTGCCGGCCGCCAGCGCACCGACCAGCGGCGCAAGCGTCAGCTGCAGCGGGTAGTTCCATGGCGAGATGATGCCGACGACGCCGAGCGGTTGCGGGATCAGGCGGTTCGACCCCGGCCAGAAGGGCCAGGCGGTCGCGACATGCCTTTGCCTCATCCAGCGGTCGACCCGCCGGAGCGCCGTCTTGGCTTCGGCCTCGACGAGGAACGCTTCGGCCAGCTGCGTCTCCTGAGCGGAGCGATGCCCGAAATCGGCGCTGATGGCATCGGCGAAGGTGTCGATATTCTCCTCGAGAAGCGCGAGCAGCCGTCGCAGGCGATCCTTGCGCAACGATGCCTTGACGTCGAGCTCGCCGCGAGAGGCCTTGTGGAGCAGGGAGAAGGAATGCTCGACCTGGCTCGCGGCCTGCGAGCGGGGGATCATCGGCGCGCTCACTCGCTGTGCCCGGATGGGGCGATTGCCCGGCGAGATGGCTCGGCCCTCATTTGCCGAGCAGGCTATCGTCGCCCGCGAAGAGGGCTTCGAGCAGCTGGCGTTCGCGCCCGACGATCAGCGCCAAGAGCTCATCGGGGTTGCCCATTTTCTGGAACGCCCTGAAGCCGCGCTCGAGGAAGCTTTGCAGCTTTCCGAGCCCCGCGAGCTGGGCCGGCTTGCGCATAACCGCCAAGGTGGCGCTGATGAACCGTTGACGGGTGAGACGATCGAGCGCTTCCCCCAGATGCTTGATCAGCTCGATCTGCCGCTCGCGGTCCGACCGGCGCCCCACCTTGCGGTAAGCCCGGCCATAGGCCGCGGCGTCGAGCGAGGTCAGGCGTCGCCCGAGAGCAGCCACCATGGCGGCATCGAGGTCTTCGGACAATGCATCGAGCTCGATAGCGTCCGCCGCCGTCTCGAGGGCCGCGGCCGAAAGGACGGTGCTCATCACGGGCGCGACGCGCTGCACCTCGGCATCCCGGCCCCCGAGGTCGTTCACGTCGTAGACGTCGGTGAGGAAAAACTTGGCCGCGTCCCCGAAGCGCGGGTTTTCCAACAGATCCGCATGCGTTCGGACCAACCGTTCCGCCTGCCAGGCGCGCAGCCTCTGGCGCGCCGCCGCCGTCTTCGGATCGGACTGGGCGAGCGACCGCAGCTTCGCCGAGCGGGCGAGCTGCTCGGTCACGCGCGCTGTAATTTTTTCCTTTGCCGCCATTACCTTGCATTCGTGACCATGGATAGGCAGTGTTATCTGAATGATTGCGCCGCCGAGGCACTGATCTATGTCAAGCAGCGAACGCATGGCCCCTGTCGACACGACCTGGCTGCGCATGGATCGGCCCGCCAATCTCATGGTCATCGTGGGGGTCCTGGTCCTGGCGGGGTCGGTCGATGTGCCAAGGGTCGAAGCCATGCTCGCCGAGCGGCTCCTGGCCTTCAAGCGCTTTCGCCAGCGCACGCAAACGGGCCAGACCGGCAGCTGGTGGTGCGACGATCCGCAATTCGACCTGGCGCGGCATATCAGGCGCACCCGCTTGCCGGGCCAAGGCCGCAAGCCCGAGCTCGAACGGCTCGTGGCCGAGCTTGCCGCGACGCCGCTCGACCCGTTGCATCCGCTGTGGCAGTTCCACATCGTCGAGGATTACGAGGGCGGCGCGGCGATCGTGGTGCGCATCCATCACGCGATCGCGGACGGCATAGCCCTGATCGGCGTCCTGCTCTCGCTGACCGACGGACATGGCCGAGCCCCGCCTCGGCGCGCCAGGCGTGCCTCAAGCGAGGACGAAGAAGGGTCGTGGCTCGATCTGTTCACCCCGGTGATGGATGCCGTGGAGGGCGGCGTGCACCTCTCGCGCAATGTCTTGCGCGGATCGGTGGAAGCGGCTTCCCACCCGGCCCAGACGCTCCAGGCGGGCACAAGCATCGCCGCAGAGCTCGCCCATCTGCTGCTGATGCCGAATGACAGCCAAACCCGTTTCAAGGGGCAGCCTTCGGGCATCAAGCGAGTGGCATGGACGGATCCGATCGCGCTCCCCGAGGTCAAGGCGGTCAGCCAGGCCCTGGATTGCTCGGTGAACGACATGCTGCTCACGGCGGTCGCAGGTGCGCTCAATTTCTATCTCGCCGAGAAGGGCGACGAGACGCAGGGCGTGGAAATCCGGGCGCTCGTTCCAGTCAATCTGCGCCCGCCCGGCAGCGAGAGGAAGCTCGGGAACCGCTTCGGCATCGTCGCGGTCGAGCTGCCGCTCGGCCTCGATAATCCGCTTGCCCGCCTGCACGAGATCCATCGCCGCATGGAGGCGCTCAAGAGCTCCTATGAACCGCCCGTGACGCTAGGCCTGCTCTCGACCTTGGGCTACGCGCCGAAGCTCGTCCAGGACAAGGTCTTCGAGCTTCTGTTGAGCCGGGCGACCGCGGTCATGACCAATGTGCCGGGCCCCAAGGAGCCGCTTTATCTCGCCGGCAGCGAGATCAAACAGGTGATGGTGTGGGTTCCGCAAGCGGGCGATATCGGCTTGGGCGTCTCGATCCTGTCCTTCAACGGAAAGGTGCAATTCGGGCTCCTGGCCGACGCGGCGCTGGTGCCGGATCCGCAGGCCATCATCGACCGCTTCGAGCCCGAATTCGAGCAGCTCCTGTATTTCGCCCTCATGCAGGCCTGGCCCGCCGAGCCCGAGCAGGGGCCGCTCGCGACCAAGCCCCGCGCCTCGGTGCCGGCCGCGCCCGGCACGCGGCGCAAGCGAAGCGCCGTTCGCTAGTCCTCCAGCTCCGATCGCGCCAGCTCCACGTCGAGGCGTTCCATGGCATCCGCCGCGTCGCATTTCGCAGCCTCCTCGTAGAGGCGCGTCGCCCGCGCCATCTTGGATTTGCCGGACATCATGACGAGGCCATTGGCGAATTCTATGCGCGCGATGGCGGAGGGCGGGCTCAGCTTGAGCGCCTTTTCGAAGTGCTTCGCCGCGGCGTCCGAGCTCGCCCCATAGGTCAGGCCCCCGATCAGGGCGCCGATCTTGTCGATCACCTCCGCATGATAGGTGCCAAGCCCGATATGCGCGTCGGCATGGCGGGGCTCGAGTGCGATCGCCCTCTGGAGATGAGCCTTGACCTTGCCGCCGAGGCCCTGGGCCAGCGCCTTCACCACCGAAATCCCCTGCGCGTAGCGCCCGAGCGCCTGCGCATGCAGATACCAGGCGTTCGCCATGGAGGCGGCGCGGATCTGAAGCTCCTCGGCTCGCTCCGCCGATTCGAGGAACAAGGCGAGCTTGCGCTTCTCGGAACCTTCCAGATAAGTGGCGTAGATGTTGGTGGCCTTGTTGGCGACGTTGAAGCCGAGGGGGCCGACCGAGAGACCGAGACGCACGGCTTCGCTGAAATTGCCGTGGTGATAGGCGCGCCAAGCCGCTTGCAGCGTCCGCGCCGCTTCCTCGATCGCCATGGAAGGCTCAAGCTCGGGGTGGGCCGAAGCGAGCTTTCCGAGATTTGCCGCGTCAGGGTAAGACTCGCAATCGCCCTGGTGAAGCCGCGACCAGCGCTTCTGCAACGCCGCGCCCGGAAAATCATAATCGGCCGATGGATATGGGAAGGCCTTCCATGCGCTCTTCGTCAATGTCGCCGCTCCTCGCGCATGTTCTTGAAGCGTGGTCCCACTATTCGGATAAGGTCAGTCGCTAAAATAAACAGTTCGAATTCTGTTGCGATTCAACGCGAGCCCTCGCACCGCGAGCCGGCTCACCTCGATTGGAGCAGCGCCGAGAGCTCGTCCAGGGTCCGGTCGAGCTGAAGCGCCACGCGTCCGAGCCCGGCCTCCGATTTGTGCCTGGCTTTACCGGTCCGAGGAACAAGGCTGCGGCTCTCGTCGGCGAGAGCAGCCTGATCGAGCCTGATGCCGTGGCGAGCGAGAATCGGTGCGAGCTCCTGGGCTCGACGGCGCAGGTCGGCGCGCGTCTTCTGGTAGGCGTGCTCCGACAGGCGACGTCTCGCGGCATAGCTGAAGACGTTGGTGAAGAACATATCGGCATCGTCGCGTTCGGGCTCGAATAGCAGCACGTCGGCGTCGGGAAACTCGTTGCGATAGCGGTCCATTCCCACCCGCATGCGCGAATTGATGATCGCCCGAAAGGTCTGGGACAGAACGGCCGGAAGCCCGCCTTTGACCAGTGAAACATGCTTCCCGCGCGTGCGTTGCGCGGCGAGGTCGGCGTTGAACGGCACCAGCGGATTGATGCATAGGAGCAGCCCGGCACCGGCGCGCAACGCTACCGAGGCGTGCAGCGTCTTCATCAGGGCGCCATCGACGTAATAGCGCCCCTTTATCTCGACCGGCGGGAACAACCCTGGCAGGGCGGCGCTCGCCACGACGGCGCGGGAGATCGGCACGTCATCCGTTCCCCGCCCGCCGAAGGGAACCGCCACGCACGTGTCGAGATCGGTCGCCACCAGGAAGAGCTTATGGCGGAGCAAGCGAAAATCGTTGGTGCGGCCTCGAGCCGAGAAGAGCTTGGCGAGATAGTCGCCGATGCCGGCATTGTCGAAGATGCCGGTCGGCAGCGCGCTCGACAGCTTCTGGAAGGATTCGAGGAAGCCCAGCGACCAAGGCGGCCCGAAATAGCGGCTCGCGGCCGTCGCCAGGAGCCTTGGCAACGAGCCGAGACGCTGCAGGTACTCCCCGACGGCGGGGCGCAGCAGCATATCCGGCTCGAAGGGATCCTCGGCGCTCTCGCTCTCGATGAACATCGCATGCATCGCCCGCGGCGATATGCCGTTGGCGAGACCCGCGGCGATGAAGCTGCCCGAGCTAACGCCTACATAGATATCGACATCAGCGAGGTCGAGGCCGAGCAAGGCCTCGTCCAACGCGACAAGCGCACCGATTTCCCAAATGGCCCCCAGAGGCCCGCCGCCCGCCAAGGCGACTCCAATGCTTCGGCGGGCCATCACACGCTACCCCTTATCGACCAATCACACGGGGGCACACGAAGCAATCACCGGTCAGGAGTGCTTGGCTGCGGCTCGGGGACGTGCCTTGGGCGCAGCTTCCGCTCCCATGGAGGCCGTCAGCTTCTTGGTGACCGCCGTCAGCTCGCTGACGCGCCTTGCCAAGACGTCGACGTCCTTCTTGGTCGGCACGTTGAGGCCGTGAAGCGCCCGGCCCACGCGATCCTCGAACACGCGCTCGAGCTTGCCCCAGGTTCCGGTCGCCTGTTCCTTCACTTCGGTGATCTTGTCGCCGGCGGCCTTCGTGGCGCGCTTCTGGACCTTCTCGCCTTCCTGGACGAGGGTGTCGAAGAATTTCGCGCCCTCTTCCTGCGCCTTGGCAAAGGCGCCAAGACCAGCCAGCCATATCTGGTTCGCGGAATCCCTTACCGACGCAACGAATTGGCCGTCCGCCTCTTGGCTTGCCAGCTGCTTTACCTTCTTGACCATTGCACTCTCCAATTTGCCTTGATGCCTGCCTGGCGCGGATCGTCTTCCGCATGAAGACGACAGGCGCGCCTGCCAGAGATCGCAGCCTGACTTGCCAGGCCTTGATCCCTCACCTCCGGGCCGCGGTCCCAGGATCGGACATCCGCTCCTTTGCCCATTACAGGCAAATAGCGGCCGCACCCGCGATATTGTTGATGCAGGTCAATGGCCGGAATTATTTTTTCCTGCTTCATCGAACACGGAGGGGAGG
>JBIOEK010000266.1:0-5838 GCA_044445925.1 Hyphomicrobiales bacterium | reverse complement strand
TGTTGCGGGCGCTCGCCGAGGATCTGCGGCAATTGGGAAATGCGAGGTATCTCGCCGGCGACTATGGGCAGGCGGCCGATGGCTTCGACCAGCTTGCGGTGCTGCTGCGCGGCCGCCTCGCGGCGCGGCCGGACGATATGGCGGCGAGCGCTCAATTGGCGACGGCGCTCGATCGACTCGCTTGGGCTCGCTCGGAGCTGAAGGATTTCGTGGGCGAGCTCACGGTCCGAAGCGAGAACCTTGCGAATCTCTTGAGCTTGCTGCAGCGCGCTCCCGGCAACGCCTCGCTGCAAGCCATGCTGGCGGACGATTTCGACCGCGTCGTCGAACTCATCCTCGCCTCGCGCGGCAATCTTGCCGGAAGCGAAGGCGCGGTGCGGGAGGCGCTGGCGAGCGCCCGACTTCTGGCTGCGGCCGAGCCCCCCGACCTGAAACGCCAAGCCGATATCGCCCAACGCTTGAAGCAGCTGGGCGATCTGCGCGCGGACGCCGAAGACGAATCCGGGGCGCTCCTCTTCTACGCCGAGGCGGCGCCGGTCGCTCGCCGCCTCGTCGCGGCCAAGCCGTCTGATGGGCCGGCCCTCCTGGTGCTTGCCCTGATCCTCGACAAGATCGGCGATATGCGGGAAGCGGACCGGCAGGGCGCGCTCGCAGCCTCGCTGGAAGAGCTCGGCTTGAGCCGCCGCCTGGTGGAGCTCTATCCGGGACAAGCCCTGTGGCGGCTCGGTCTCGCCCTCGTGCTGGTGAAGGTCGCCGTCCGCTCCGAGGATAAGGATACCTATATCGGCGAGGCGCGCGCGTTGACGCGCGAGCTCGAGAGCGAGGCGCTCGCTCCCGCACTCCTGCCCTGGATCGCTGTCCTCAAGCGTTTCGTCGCCGTGCCCCCGGCAGTTGATTGAGCCCTCGCGGCCGAGCGCGCGGACGCGATGGAACAAGCGCGGCTTATGCCTTATACGAGGCCCCCGGATGCCTCTTCCCGGCCATGCTCGTCCGGCGGCGCTCCCGAGTTCTGCAATCCCAAGTCCTTCCCCATAAGGAACAAGCCGCATGAGCATTCCCCATTGCCTCGCGCTCCCGATCACCAAGCTCTATCGCAGTGCCTGATGACTTTGCAGCTCGATCCGCCTCGCCGCGATTGGCTCGCCTCCTATGAGCAGGCTCTGGAGCAGGGCTGGTCGCCCGACAACACCAGGGATGTCAGCGCCGAGCAGCTTGCCCTGCTGCGGTGCGATCCGGCCGCGGTCCTGCATGCGCTCGTCGATCAGCATGGGGTCGTCACGCTCCCCGACGGCAGCACTCGGCCGAGGCTGCCCCAGACCAGGCTGTGGCTATGGGATGGCAGCTTCTGCGGCACGATCTCGATGCGCTGGCAGAAGGGGACGGATGCGCTGCCCCCGCATGTGCTCGGCCATATCGGTTATGCAGTCGTACCTTGGAAGAGGGGCAACGGCTATGCCAGCGAGGCGTTGCGCGTCATGCTGGACAGGGCACGCGGCGTCGGGCTCGGCCGGGTCGAGATCACGACCGATCCGGACAACTTGGCTTCCCGCCGCGTCATCGAGAAGAATGGCGGCCGGTTCGCGGAAGAATTCGTCAATGACAGCTACGGCCCGGATCCGCGGCTGCGCTATGTGGTGATGCTGGAGGCAAGATGAGCCGCTACGAACTCGCACAGACCCCCCATATCACGGCCGGCGCCGGCGCCCGCGCGGCGCTCGGTGCGCTCGCTGTGTCGCTCGCGGGGCCGAAGGCCGAGGCGCTGCTCGTCGCCGATCCCGGCCTCGCGGCGACCGGACTGATCGCCGAGGTGCGGGCAGCGCTCGAGAAATCGCTGCCAGTCGCTGCCGTCTTCCAGGCCTTCGCAGGCGATCCGACGGTTGCGCAGACGGACGCGGCGGCACGGCTGGCGCGCGAGACCGGCGCCGGGGTGATCGTCGCGCTCGGCGGCGGTTCGGCGCTCGACCTCGCCAAGGCGGTTGCCGCCATCGCTGGCGAGAGCCGCCCGGCTGTCGAGTATGAATTATGCGGCCGGGACTTCCCCGAAAAGCGGCTCGCGGCGATCTGCGTGCCGACGACATCAGGCACCGGCTCCGAGACGACCCGCACCGCCGTGCTGACGCGCGCCGACGGCGCCAAGACCTGGCTCTGGGGGGATGCTGTCAAGCCCGCCAAGGTGGTGCTCGACCCGGAGCTCACCATCAGCCTGCCGCCGGCGCTCACCGCCGCGACCGGCATCGATGCCCTCGTGCATGCGGTCGAGGCCGCGACCAACCGCAATGCTGACGCGGCAAACAACCTCTACGCCCATGAGGCCATAAGGCTTGCGGCGACCCATCTCGAGCGCGCCGTGTCGCATCCGCGAGATATCGTGGCGCGTGAGGCCCTGCAGCGCGCCGCCATGCTCGCCGGGATCGCCATCGACAATGCCGGCACGGCGATCGCCCATAATATGGGCCATGCCATGGGCTCGCTGCGCAAGATCCATCACGGCCGCGCCGTCGGCGTCGCCATGCTGGCATCGCTGCCCTGGAATATCGAGGGCGATGACGGGCGCTTCGCCGCCTGCGCCGCGGCGATGGGGGCCGAGCCCTCCGCCGCGGCTTTCGTCGCCGCCTATGAGCGGCTCTTGCGGGCGTGTGGCGTTGCGGTTTCCATAAAGGAAGAATTCGCAGGGATCACGCCCGAGCAATTGGCCGGGCAGATGGCGCGACCGGAAAATGCCTCGATGCGCGCTGCCAATGCCCGCGACACGAGCGAGGAAGACCTCTTGCGTCTCGCCGAGCGCGTGCTGAGCGCGGCTTGACCCGCATCGGGGCCGCCGCAATGCCGCAGAGGAACGAGAGATGACCAAGGCTTGCGTCCCGCAGGTTACGATCACCGGCATCGAGATCAGCCAGCATCGGCTGGCCTTCGATCCGCCCTTTCATGCGAGCTGGGACACCAAGCCCCGGCATCACTGGGACGCGACCATCGTGCGGGTGCGCACCGATGCCGGCCTTACGGGCATCGGCTCGGGCGATCTGATGCTCGGCTTTGCCGGCCATGAGCCGCTCTTCGTCGGGCAGGACGCGCTCGCGATCGAGCGTCATTGGCGGATCATCAACAACATCAACTTCCATTACGGGCGCTGCTGGCCCCTCGATCTCGCGCTCTGGGATCTCGCCGGAAAGATTGCCAACCAGCCCTGCTGGAAGCTCCTCGGCGGCTTGTCGGACCGGGTGCGCGCCTATGCCTCGTCGGGCACGCTGCGCGAGCCGCAAGCGCTCGCCGAGGCGGCGCAAGCCTATCTGGCGCGTGGCTTTCCCGCGATGAAGATCCGCTTCCACCGCGGCGATTGGCGAAAGGACATTAAGGCGCTCGAGGCGGTCAGGCAGCGCGTCGGGGAGCGACTGGAGCTGATGGTCGATTGCAACCAAGGCTGGCGCTCGCCGCAGGACACCTACCCGCCTTGGTCGCTCAAGGACGCCGTGACGGTGGCGCGCGAGCTCGAGAAGCTTGGCATCTACTGGATGGAGGAGCCGCTGCATCGCGGTGACCGCGAAGGCATGCGGCGCCTGCGCGGCATGACCGATATTCGCATCGCCGGCGGCGAGATGACGCGCGAGCTCTATGAGTTCCGCGACCTGATCACGGAAGGTGCCCTCGACGTGCTGCAGCCGGATGTGGCGCTGGTCGGGGGCATTACGGGTCTTCGCCGCGTCGGCCATATGGCAGCCGATCACAACCTCATATTCTCGCCCCACACCTGGACGAACGGCATGGGTGTGATGGCCAATGCGCAGCTCGTGGCCGGCATGGCGGACGCCCCTTTCCTGGAATTTCCCTATGATCCGCCGGAATGGGGTCTCGAGCGACGCGACTACATGCTCGCATCTGCGCTGGACGTCGATCAAAACGGGTATATCCTGCTGCCGAACCGGCCCGGCATGGGGTACGATCTCGCCGAGGACATATTGGCCAAGACGAGAATCGGCTGACGGGGCACCATCGCCGGGTTCCGCCGCGCAGCCCAGCTCCAGGGAGAACAGCATGTCCGATGTGAGAAACAATAATGGCGGCAAGCTTCACTCCGCCGTGCCGCAATTATGCGATCAAGTCATCAGGGGCAGCATCTCGAAACGCGAATTTCTGCGCACCGTCGCGCTTCTCGGCGTCGCCGTGCCGAGCGCCAAGGCGTTGCTGGCAGCGACGGTCGGGCTCGACGGGCTCTCCTTCGTCTCGCCTGCTTGCGCTGAAGAGACCCCGAAATCGGGCGGCGTCTTGCGTTTCGCCACCGCCGTGCAGGAAATCACCGATCCGGCGATCATCACCTGGATCGAAGCCTCCGACATGTTCCGCAACTCGCTCGAATATCTGGTCGAGGTCGATGCCGACAATGTGACGAAGCCCTTCCTGGCCGAAAGCTGGCAGCCCAATGAAGACCTCACCGCCTGGCGCTTCAAGCTGCGCCCGGGCGTGAAATGGTCGAACGGCGATGACCTGACCACGGACGATGTCGAGTTCAACTTCAAGCGCTGGACCGCGGCGGATTCGAAGTCGAGCATGAAGACGACCTTCAAGACCCTGACCTCGTTCGAGAAGCACAGCCCGCTCGAATTCACGCTCCATTTGTCCGCGCCGCTGCTCACCGTGCCGGAATCGCTTTATGCCTACAATGGCCCGATACTGCACCGGAAGTTCGAGGAGCAGGGCCGCAACTGGCCGAAGAATCCGATCGGCACCGGCCCTTTCCAGCTCGTCGACTACGCGGTCGCGCAGCATTGCACTTTCAAGCGCCGCGACGGCTATTGGGGCAAGCCCGCCTATCTCGACGGCATCGAATACATCAATATCGGCACCGATACTCAGGCGCAGCTCGCGGCCCTCGTGGCCGGCCAGGTGGATGTGCTCTACCGCATCGGCGTGTCCGATCTCGACGTAGTGGCCCGGTTGCCAGGCATCAAGCTGCTGCGTGGGCCGGCCGCAAACACCTTGTGCATCCGCATGAAGCCTTCGGAAAAGCCCTTCGACGATCTGCGCGTGCGCAAGGCGGTGGTGCTCGCCGCCGACAATCAGAAGATGCTCGATGTCGCCATTCGCGGCAACGGCGTCGTCGCCGAGAACCACCATGTGGCGCCGTTCCAGCCGGAATACGCCAAGCTGCCGCCGCTGAAGCGTGACGTGGCGCAAGCCAAGCAACTGCTGGCGGAAGCCGGCCACAAGGACGGCATCGACCTCCAGCTCACGCTCGGCAACACGCAGGGCACCTGGGAGCAGGATACCGGGCAGGTGCTGCAGCAGAACCTCGCCGAGGCCGGCATTCGCGTGACTCTCAACGTCATTCCCGCCGCGCAATTCTGGCCAATCTGGATGAAGGTGCCCTTCGGCATGACCTATTGGGCGCACCGCCCGCTCGGCGTCATGACGCTCGATCTCGCCTATCGGTCGGGCGCGGCCTGGAACGAATCGGGCTTCTCCGATCCAGCCTTCGACAAGGCGCTCGACCAGGCCATGGCGCTCGTCGATCCGAAGAAGCGCGCCGTGCCCACGGGGACTTGCGAGAAGATCCTGCAGGACGCCTGCATCATGGTGCAGCCCTTCTGGCACGACAAGATGACGGTCGTGGCCAGCAAGGTGCAGAATTTCCGGGCTCATCCTGCGGATTATTACAAGATGCATGAGGTCTGGATGTCGTGAGGCCCTGAGAATGTCGCACGCCGCCCTTCTCCCGCGAGCGGGAGAAGGGCGGCGCCGATTCGAGATTCAAGCGTCATTGCGAGAGCGGCGAGGCGATCGAGCTTTCTTCATCCCACTCGTGGATCGCTTCGTCGGCTGCGCCTTCTCGTAATGACGCTACCG
>JBIOEK010000265.1:0-5934 GCA_044445925.1 Hyphomicrobiales bacterium | reverse complement strand
GCACGGCGCGCCGGATGAACCAGACGAAGAGCGCGCCGATCGAGCCGATCAGGACCACCCAGCGCCAGCCGTCGAAGCCGAACGGGCTGATCGGCACCAGCATATAGGCGATGAACGCCACCAGCGGCACCACCGAGAACTGCACGGCCTGGTTGAAGGCGAAGGCACGGCCGCGCATCGACTTGGGCACGAGCTCGGAGATGTAGGTGTCGATCGTGACCAGCTCCACGCCGATGCCGATGCCGGCGATCAGCCGCCACAGGCTGACCCCGAGGCCGCTATTCTGGAAGGCCATCACCAGCGTCGCCGCGCAGTACCACAGCATCGAATAGGTGAAGATACTCCGCCGCCCATATTTATCGGCGACATAGCCGAAGGCGGCGGTGCCGATGAACAGGCCGGTGAAGGTCGCCGCCACGAACAGCGCGGGGCCGGCGAATATGCTGACCGAGACGTTGGCGAGCAGCCCGGCCTTCATCAGGCCGGGGACGACGTAGGCGGTCATGAACAGGTCGTAGAACTCGAACATGCCCCCGAGCGAGAGCAGCGCGATGAGCAGCCACACATGCCGCGTGCCCGGCAGCCGGTCCAGGCGCGCCAGGATGGCGGCAGCGCGCCCCTCTCCGGATTGGTCTGTCGACATCGTTCCTCTCCCCTTGTTTCGTTCCGACCGGTGACGGCGGCGCCGACCCCTCGGTTGCGCGGCAAGCATGCCAGTTTCTCTCGCATTGTTGTAGGGGGCCATTCGGATCGTGGGAAATTCGGGGACACGTACCTATTTCCCCAATTCCGTGGAGCATTCCATAGTGGTTCATGGCACGTACTGCCCGGATCGCCGCAGCGTCGAGCCTCGCAAGCGAGGAACCGCGAAGCGCCGATGCCAAAATTAAATAGGGAAATCGGTACGTGTCACCGAAATTCAGAGGGCAATGACTCCGGTCTGAGGGCTACGCCTAGACCAGCTCCCGACACCCAGCCTCCGTCAGAGAGCGAGCGCGCGTTCCTCCAAGCGATCGCGGATCACGTCGATCGGCTGTCGACGATCGAACCAGGGCGATATCGCGCTGCGCAGCCTCGATTTCAACTCGCTGCTTGCGCCATCAAACTGGAGGACGGGAGCGCAAGGCCGGTCTTCGCCTTGCGGCGTTCCGAACTCGCGAAAATACTCGGCGAAATTGTCGGCCTTCTCGTCGACCGTCAACAAGGTCTCGCAGGGCGCCCCATGGGCGAGGATGACGTCATGGGTCTCGAGCTTGATGTGGAAATATTCCAGCTCGTCGCACTCTTCCGCCTCATGCAGCGCGATGGTGGTTCCGTTGATTAGGCTGGCGACCGGCACCAGCGCGCCATCGACGTAGAGAGCGTGCCCCTGCGACAGATAGAGGTCGGCATGCGGCGTCTCGGGAGCAAGGGCGGAACGCGCGACGCGCACCGGCCGCACATCCTTCACCCAAGGCTTGCTCGGATCGTTCCTCTTGAAAAGGTAGCGTCCGATCCACTGAATGGGCCGCATCCCACCGAAATGCGTGGGCAGAAGATCGCCGGCAACCAGAGCCTCGACCGGGCGCTCGCCCAAGACGGTCCGGATCCAAGTGCCCTTCAGGAAACAATTGCCACCTTCGGGACCGCCGTTTCCTTTCCCGTTCCCTTCGTTCCCGTTGCCGTTCCCCCCCTTGTCTGCCGCTGCCGGCTTCGTCCTCGCCAACAGCGCAGTTCCGGCGATTGCTCCCATCACCATCAGGTTGCGACGCGTGCTCCGCGCCTGCCCGGACAAACGCAGATAGCCCAACTCCTTCATGACCCAACCCCTGTTACGCGGCTATTCCGCTTAGCCAGCACTCTCACCGCAGGTCGCCTCCCGACGGCTCGTCTTCCCATTTACGCCGCCAACTTGCCGCTCGCGGTAGTTGCGCAAAAGAAAACTTCGCCCACCTCTCCTGCAGTCCAAAATACCACAGCTTCCGTGAGCATAGCTGGATATGCAATCAAGTCAATCGATCGCGTTAATGAGTCCTTTGGCATTGTAAAACCGTTGATCATCGGGATCGCGAACGCCTCTGCCACATGTTCGATGCATATCTATTGATTCAAATTGAAATCAAAGATCGATGGCCTCCTATCGTGGCCTTCATCCTGTTCTACACCCACGAACATCACGAGCCGGCTGTCGCAGTACCAATGCGGAGGGTCGCGCAGCAAATTGGTCGCGGAGAGCTAGGTGGGCTATGTCAATGCGCGGGCCCGTGAGACCGGGCACCTGTTCCAGGGGCGCTTTCGCTCGGTGGCCACGGATGAGGAGCATCTCCTCTCAGCGACGCGCTATGTCTCGCTCAATCCGGTGCGGGCGCGGCTCGTGAAGCGGGCGAGGGACTGGGCCTGGTCGAGCGTGAGGGCGCATCACAAGGGCGCCGATGACGGGCTCGTCACGGTGCGCCCCCTCATCTGGCGCGTCGCCCGTTTCGCCGATCTGCTGGAGACGCCGGAGGACAGCGCGGAATAGGCGAGGCTGCGCGCCGCGGTAGACGCTGGGCCGCCCGATCGGCGCTCAAGGTTTCCTCAAGAAGATCGCGCTCAAGCTCGGCCGCAGCGTCGAGCTCGCAAGCGAAGGCGGAAGCCCCAGGAGACCGCGGAGCGCCGAGGTTAAATGGGGAAATCGGTATGTGTCCCTGAAATCCTGAATCCTGAATCCTGGAAATCCTGAATCCTGGAAATCCTGAATCCTGGGAAATCCTGAATCCTGGAAATCCTGGAAATCTGGGAAATCCTAGCCATCGGCCGCCCCCTGGCCCAATCCGTCCTTTGCTACTATGCGAAGCCCGGCGAGGACTTGGCAAGCCCGCTCGCCACAGCCCGCTCGCTACCGCCCGCTTCGCGCCGCCTCGCAGAAGGACAATCGCATGCAGCCGCTCGCCGGGATCACCATCCTCGATTTCTCGACCTTGCTGCCGGGGCCGCTCGCGACCTTGATCCTCGCCGAGGCGGGTGCGCGGGTGATCAAGGTCGAGAGGCCGGGCGGGGAGGAGATGCGTGGCTTTCCGCCGCGCTTCGGGGAGGAGAGCGCCATGTTCGCCCTGCTCAACCGCGGCAAGGAAAGCCTCGTCGCCGATCTCAAGGGCGAGGCCGGACGGGCGGCGATCCTCGAGCTCGCGCGCCGCGCCGACGTGCTCGTCGAGCAGTTCCGCCCCGGCGTCATGGAGCGGCTGGGCCTCGGCTACGCGGCGATGTCGAGGCTCAATCCCGGCCTCGTCTATTGCTCGATCACCGGCTACGGCCAGAGCGGCAGGAAGCGCGACCGGGCCGGACACGACATCAACTATATCGGGGATGCGGGATTGCTGTCGCTCTCCTACGGCAAGGAGCAGGCGCCGGTGGTGCCCCCGGCGCTCATCGCCGACATCGGCGGAGGCAGCTATCCGGCCGTGATGAACATCCTTCTCGGCTTGCGCGCCCGCGAATTGACGGGCAAGGGCTGCCATCTCGACATCGCCATGACGGACAATGTCTTCCCCTTCATGCCGCTGGCGCTCGCCCACGGCTTCGCCGCCGATCGCTGGCTCGGCAATGGCGAAGGCCGGCTGATGGGCGCGAGCCCCCGCTACCAGCTCTACCCGACCGCGGACGGCAGGCTCGTGGCCGCCGGTGCGCTCGAGCAGAAATTCTGGGAAGCCTTCTGTGAGGCGGCGGGTCTCGAGGCCGAATGGCGCGACGACCGGCGCGATCCGCAAGGTACGCTGCGGCGTCTGCGCCAGCTCATCGCTTCGAGCCCCTCAGGCCATTGGCGCCGCGTGTTCGAGACGGCCGATTGCTGCTGCACCGTGCTCGAGGAGCTGCGCGACGCCGTGAACGATCCCCATTTCGCCGAGCGGGGGCTTTTCGCCCATAAGCTCGAGAACGAGGCGGGCACCGTCATCCCGGCGCTGCCGGTGCCGGTGGTCAAGGCCTTTCGTGCGGATCCCGAAACGGCGCTAAGGGCGCCTGCGCTGGCGCCGGCGACGCCCGCCTCCGGGCAGGAAGCGGAAGGTCGGCCGGCCGACAAGGCGCTGCTCCTCTCGCTCTTCGACGCGGCGCTGGCGGCGGCGCGGCCGGAGGGGAAATTCGAGGGGCGGTTGCCTCCTCCTCCGAAGGGGCGCACCATCGTCATCGGCGCCGGCAAGGCGGCGGCCAGCATGGCGCAGGCCTTCGAGACGGCCTGGGGCCGACCCTGTGAGGGCTTGGTCGTGACCCGCTACGGCCATGGCACCCACACCCGTCATGTCGAGGTGGTCGAAGCCGCGCATCCGGTGCCTGACGAAGCGGGCGAGCGGGCGGCGGCGCGCATCCTGGCGATCGCTGGCTCCGCCGGGCCTGACGATCTCGTCGTCTGCCTGATGTCGGGCGGCGCCTCGGCCTTGCTGACGCTGCCGGCCCCGGGGATCACGCTCGAGGCCAAGCGCGAGGTGAACCGGGCGCTGCTGCGCAGCGGCGCGCCGATCGGCGAGATGAACACGGTGAGGAAAGCGCTTTCGGCCATCAAGGGCGGGCGGCTCGCGGCTGCGGCAAGGCTGGCGCGCTGCGTCACCTACCTGATCTCGGATGTGCCGGGAGACGATCCTTGCGTCATCGGCTCGGGCCCCACGGCTCCGGGCGGCGCGGACCCGAAAGCCGCGCTCGCCATCCTCGATCGCTACGGGATAGGGCTGTCGCGCGAGACCGAGCGCGCCATGCTGGCGAACGAGGCGCCGGGCGAAGCCTTCCTGGGCCATGAGCTCTGCATGCTGGCGACGCCGAAAATGTCGCTCGACGCGGCCGCCGCGAGGGCGCGCCAGATGGGCGTCACCCCCCTCATCCTCGGCGACGCCATCGAGGGGGAGGCCCGCGAGGTCGCGACCGTGATGGCCGGCATCGCCGCAAGCGCTGCCTGCCATGGGATGCCGGCGCGCAGGCCCTGCGTGCTGCTCTCGGGCGGCGAGACGACCGTCACCATCGGCCCATCCTGGGGCGAAGCCGGCAGCTTCTCGCGCCAAGGCGACGCATCGGGGCAAGACGGCGGCGAGAGGCCGGGGCGCGGGGGGCGCAATGGCGAGTTCCTGCTCGCTTTGGCGCTCAGGCTCGGCGGGCTCGCCGGCGTCTCGGCGATCGCCTGCGACACGGACGGTATCGACGGCAGCGAAGGTAATGCGGGCGCCTGGATCGACGCCTCGATCCTGGCGCAGGCCGAGGAGAACGGCCTCTCCGCCGCAGGCCATCTCAAGCGGCACGATGCCTATTCCTTCTTCGAGCGGCTCGGCCGGCTCGTGGTCAGCGGTCCGACGCTCACCAATGTGAATGATTTCAGGGCGATCCTGGTAGGCTGATGCAATCGCGACGTTCGAGCCCTATCGAGCCCCTCGTTCCGGTTGCGTTCTCATCGCGCATCGATTATCATGCACCCTCGAATTAAGGTGCCGCGGTCCGTGGCCGGAGCACGGTTCTTTGACAGCGTGAATCTGTGGCTGGGGCGCCGCGAGCCGGCGGCTGGTTGCGCGGCAAGGATTGCGCGCGGCCCCAATTCGCCTGTTGGCTCCGATCTGTGCGGCACAAGCCAAGGGCGCTTGCTACGAAGCGCTTGCGGCGAAGCGCGTTCGTCGTCCCGGCCAATCAATAGCCGGCTACCAGAATCGAAGCATTCAACGTCCAGAATCAATATTCCTCAATATTTCCGAGCCGGATGAATCGCCGCGAAGCGAGCCGTTTCTCCATGAAAAGTCAATAGATTTCAAAGTGATAGGGTTGAAGCTCGCATGATCGCCGCGAGCCCGGCACGCCGACCCCGCAACTGAGGCCATCAGCGTCGCAATCCCTGAAAAAGTAAGTTTTCGGGGCCCAAATGTGAACAGACGTCGATGGAATATAAGTAGTCGGCTATGCAAATTCGCGTCACGGGGCCGCCGGATTTGACTTTCCTCGACCTATTCG
>JBIOEK010000264.1:0-5968 GCA_044445925.1 Hyphomicrobiales bacterium | reverse complement strand
TTCCTGACGCGCTTCGCGAGCGCGGTGGACGCCTTTCCGATGCCGATCGGGCTCTTCAACAATCTCGTGACGTCGAAGGATCAAGGCGACGCGCTAGACCTGAAGAAGGGCGGCATCTTCCCGATCGTTCATGGGGTCCGAGCGCTGGCAATCGACCGCGGCTGCCACGATGTGGGAACGGCGGCGCGCATCCGGCGCCTGGCGGACGACGGCGCGCTCAAGCACCAGTTCGCCACCGAACTCGTCGAGGCGCTGCATTTCCTGATGACGCTGCGCCTCGACAGTCAGCTAGCGGAGACGGCGTCAGGGAGCCTCGTGCGGCCCGCGCAACTCTCGACTATGGAACGTGACCTGTTGCGCGACGCCCTGCATATCGCCAAACGGCTGCGTGAGATCGTCCGCTTCCACTTCAACCTCGCGATGTTCTGACTTTGGCGCCGCGTTTGCTGAACCTGGGCTTCCTCGGTGCCCGTGCCGTCGATCCGGCCTACCGGTTCCTGTTCGAGCCCGCGCCTCCAGGCGAAGCGGTCGCGATCGATTGCGAAACGACCGGCCTCGATCGGCGCAAGGACGACATCGTGTCGATCGCGGCGATCCGCTTGCGCGATGACCGCATCCTCACCAGCCAGCGCTTCGTGGCGACGATCCAGCCCGACGCGCAAATGAAGCCCGCCGCGATCAAGGTCCATCGGTTGCGCGAGGCGGACGTGAAGGGCGGGCGCGCGATGGCGGATGTCCTGCCGCAGCTGTTGCGCTTCATCGGCTCCCGCCCCCTCGTCGGCTACTATCTCGAATTCGACGTCGCCATGTTGAACAAGCACGTGCGCGCCCTGCTCGGGATCAAGCTGCCCAATCGACGCATCGAAACCTCGGAGCTCTATTGCGAGCGCAAATACGGCAACGCGCCGCCCGGAACGCAGATCGACCTGACTTTCGCGGCCATGATGAGGGATTTGAAGGTCCCGTTGATGGCTCAGCACGACGCCTATTCCGATGCGCTGATGACGGCGATCGCCTTTATCATGCTGCGCGATCTGAAGGCACGGGGGGCGAGGATTCCGCGGCAGCGCTGAATAGGGATCGAAGCGTTTGGATCTGCCCGCTGGAATGATCGCTTTGCCGTGCGCGGCGCGAAAGCAGGTCTTCCGAACCGGTCCGGCCCTCACCAAATGAGGGGCTCTGCGGCTGGAGGCCCAGCGCATCGGCCTTGTCCACGATGTGGTGCCGCTCGCGGAACTCCAGGCGGCCGGCGCAAGGATCGTTGCCTCCTTCCTCGAGAACGGGCCTCTTGCCATTGCCGAGACCAAAGCGGTGGCGCTCGACCTGGCGGGAATGGCCATCGACCAAGCGACTTTCGATCGCTTGGTCGACAGCCAAGCGGCGAAACGGCAATCCCGCGAAGCCGCCGAGGGGCTCGCTTCCTTCGTGGAGAAGCGCCCGGCCCGGTGGGATGAGCGATAGAAGATTCGACTCGGCAGGGAAAATGTGACTTGAAAATCGGCGGCTGATTCGGGCGCCATCTGTTCGGGCGATGTTCTGATTCCCGCGATAGTGCAATCCGTCCCGCATAGATTATATCTGACGTGATGGCGTGCGAGGGCTATGATTGGTGCGTTCGGCTCGTCTCGCCGCGGATGGACAGGCCCGATTGCGCATGATGGCTCAAACGCCGTGCTGGCCTCGAAAGAACGACATCGTCCAAATATGTGCCTTGCCGCATTTCCCGCGTGAACAGGTGGCCAATTCGCTTGGAAATGCTCTAGGGACGCGCCGATGACGATGATCTTCAAGCGATTCGCGCGCGCCGATCGGGCGAAGGGCGTGACCGCGGTCCTCGGCCCCACCAATACCGGCAAGACCCATCTCGCGATCGAACGCATGCTGGCGCATGGCGCGGGGGTGATCGGCCTGCCGCTGCGGCTCCTGGCTCGCGAAGTCTATGGCCGTGTCGTCGAGCGGGTAGGCGCCGATGCCGTGGCGCTGGTCACGGGCGAGGAGAAGATCAAGCCGGAGAAGCCGCGCTATTGGGTCGCCACCATCGAGGCGATGCCGCGCGATCTTGATGTTCCCTTCGTCGCCATCGACGAAGTCCAGCTCGCCGCCGATCTCGATCGCGGTCATGTCTTCACCGACCGGCTTCTGCATGCCCGAGGCACGCAGGAGACCTTGATCATCGGCTCTTCCGTCGCCCGCCTCCTGATCGAGCGGCTGCTTTCGGGCGTCAACGTCGTGACCCGCCCGCGCCTCTCCAAGCTCACCTTCGCCGGCGAGAAGAAGATCACACGCTTGCCGCCGCGCTCGGCGATCGTCGCCTTCTCGGCGGAAGAGGTCTACGCCATCGCCGAGCTGGTGCGCCGGCAGAAGGGGGGCGCCGCGGTTGTCCTGGGGGCGTTGTCGCCGCGCACCAGGAACGCCCAGGTCGAGCTGTTCCAGGCCGGTGATGTCGACTACATCGTCGCCACCGACGCCATCGGCATGGGGCTGAATCTCGATGTCGATCACGTCGCTTTCTCCGCCGACCGCAAATTCGACGGGCATCGTCATCGCCGCCTGACACCGGCCGAGATGGGGCAGGTCGCCGGAAGGGCGGGGCGATATTTGCGCGACGGCACATTCGGCTCCTCGGGACGCTGCCCGCCTTTCGACCCTGATCTCGTGGAGGCGCTCGAAAATCACAAATTCGAGGCGCTCGAATGGTTCCAATGGCGCAACAGCGAGCTCGATTTCGCTTCGCTCGAGGCGCTGCAGGCGAGCCTGGCGCTCGCGCCGCAAGAGCCGGGCCTGGTCCGCGCGCCGGCCGCCGACGACGTGATCGCGCTCGAGATCGCGGCGCGCGACAAGCCAACCCGCGAGCGCGCCTCCTCGCCGACCGAGATCGAACGGCTCTGGCAGGTTTGCCAGCTTCCCGATTACCGCAAGGTCGCCGCGCACGCCCATAGCGAGATGGTCGTGACCTTGTTCGGCTTTTTGGCCGGGGGCGGCCGCGTGCCCAATGACTGGCTGGCGCGGCAGATCGCCATGGTTGACCGCACCGACGGCGATATCGACACCCTCTCGGCGCGCATCGCGCAGGTGCGTACCTGGACTTTCGCCGCCAACCGGCAGGACTGGCTTGTCGATCCCGAGCATTGGCAGGGCGAGACGCGTCGGGTAGAGGACAGTCTGTCGGATGCCTTGCACGAGAAATTGGCGCAACGCTTCGTCGATCGACGGACGAGCGTGCTGATGCGCCGCCTGAAAGAGAATGCGATGCTCGAAGCCGAAATCACCGCATCGGGCGAGGTGCTCGTCGAGGGCCATGACGCGGGTCGCCTGCAAGGCTTTCGCTTTACCTTGTCGCCGGAAGCATCCGGGCCGGACGCCAAGGCGCTGCGCGCCGCGGCCCTCAAGGCCTTGTCGCCCGAGTTCGAGACGCGCGCCGCGCGCTTCTCCGATGCCAAGGACGATACGCTCGTGCTCGCAAGCGATGGGGCGGTGCGCTGGCGCGGCGAGGTCGTCGGCAAGCTGGTTTCAGGCGACAGCGTGCTGAAGCCGCGCATCGCCATGCTCGCCGACGAGCATATCTCGGCTCCCGCGCGCGAGAAGATCGAGCGTCGGCTGTCGCTGTGGATCGCCGCACGCGTCGAGAAGCTGCTCGGGCCGCTGCTCGCCTTGGAGAACCCCACCGATCTCGCTGGCGTTGCACGCGGCATCGCCTTCCAGGCGAGCGAGGCGCTCGGCGTACTCGACCGCGCCCGTGTCGCCCAGGAAATGAAGTCGCTCGATCAGGAAGGCCGCGCCAAGCTGCGCGCGCTTGGCCTGCGCTTCGGCGCCTACCACATTTATGCGCCGGCGCTTCTGAAACCCGCACCGCGCGCCCTCGCGACGCAGCTCTATGCCCTGAAGCATGGCGGCCCGAACATGGTCGGCCTCGAATCGATCATGCAATTTGCCTCCTCCGGCCGCACCTCCTTCCCGGCCGATCCCGAAGCCCCCAAGGCGCTCTACCGCGCGGCCGGATTCCGGCTATGCGGCAAGCGGGCCGTACGCGTCGACATCCTCGAACGGCTCGCCGATCTCATTCGCCCGGCGGTGCAATACAGGCCGGGCCTCACTCAAGGAACGCCGCCCAACGGCACCGCCGACGGCGACGCCTTCGTCGTGACCGGACAGATGACCTCGCTCGCGGGCTGTGCGGGTGAAGATTTCTCGGCGATCCTGACTTCGCTCGGCTATGTCGCCACGAAACGCCCGGGTCCCGCCATCACGGTGGCGCTCGCGGCGGCGCCGGAACCGACCGCCGCGCCGGCAGTTTCTCCAGGAGAGAGAGAGCCCCACGCCGGGGAGACCGCGGCCGCCGCAGGGCCAATCGAAGCGGGTTCGACCTCGATCGCCTCTCCCGACCCCTCGAATGACGACGAGCCTTTCTTGCCGGGCATCATGCAGGAGGACGATGCGGCAAGCGCCGCGAGACATTCCGCGATCGGCCAAGCTGCAATCGTCCAGGCAGCGATTGTCCAAGCTGCAATCGTTCACGACGAGGCGGCGCCGCTCGCAGCCGCTTCTGCGGCGCCGGCCTTGGCCGACGAACCAGCCTCGGAGGCGGCACATGTCGCGGATAGCGCGCCGCAAGCCGCCGTTGCGAGCGGCCCCCCCGCGGCTGCGATTGCCGAACCGGCCTCGGAGGAGGCAACACCGACGACGCCGGCCGAGCCCGAGCTGATCGAAGTCTGGCGTCAGCAGCGCCCGGCACAGCAACGCCATCGTCCGCAGGTCGCGGCAGGAGAAGGCGCAGGCGAGAGACGGAGCGTCGGCGGGGAGAGCGCGGGGCGCGGCCAGGCGAGCAGCCAAGAGGCGAGCAGCCAAGAGGCGAACAGCCAAGACGCGGACAACCAAGTGCGGCTGCGACAGCCGCGCCGGACGCACCGGCCGCCGCGGGAGAAGCGCCCTCGGGCCCCGATCGGAAGGAGGGCGACCGCGATGCGAGCCGCCCCGATGCGGCCGGCCGCCCGCGACGGCGTGACAAGCAACATAGCCCGCGTCCCGAGCGTCGTCCCGATGCTCCGCAGCGCCCGTCCGAAACGGTCCAGCGCCAGGCCGGACCCCGTCCCGAGAAGCGCACGCCGAAGGCGATCGACCCCGACAATCCCTTCGCCAAGCTGATGGCGCTGAAGGCGCGCATGGAGGAGGAAGGCCGGCGATGAGCCAGTCGGGCCGCCGCGCCCTGGCTTGGGGGGTCCGGTGACATCGGCCCGCGGGCGAGGTGGGCGGATGGATGACGGCGAGGCGCAGGAAGCGCCGCAGCGGCTCGATAAATGGCTCGTGGTCGCGAGGTTTGCGCGCACGCGTTCGCTGGCGCAAGCCCTCGTCAAGCAAGGCCGTGTGCGCCTCGAAGGCAGGCGCGTCACCGATGGCGCGCGAAAGCTGCGTCCCGGCGACGTTCTGACACTTGCCCTGCCGCATGCCACCAAGGTGGTACGCATCAAGGCAGGGACGCAAAAGCGCGCTAGCTTCGCGATGGCGCGCCTCCTCTATGAGGAGATCGGCAGCGGCTGATCTTGCGCGACTTCCGGTCTTGCGCCCTGCGCTCCGGCTCGGCGAAATCTCGCGCAATTTCCGCGCTCATCCCCATATGCTATGAGAATCATAGGAAAGCCGCCCCCGGGGCGCGGGAGGAAAGGCTCATGTACACTCAAGGCCTGAACACGATCGACATGCACACTGCTTCCCCGCTCGACGCCGACCGCGAGGCGCGATTCCAGGCTCACATCGATGCGGACGAGAAGATCGAGCCGAATGACTGGATGCCGGCGTCCTATCGTCGCACCCTCGTCCGGCAAATCTCCCAACACGCCCATTCCGAGATCGTCGGCATGCTGCCCGAGGGCAACTGGATCACGCGCGCGCCCTCGCTGCGCCGCAAGGCCGCGCTGCTCGCAAAGGTGCAGGACGAGGGCGGCCACGGCCTCTATCTCTACGCCGCCGCCGA
>JBIOEK010000263.1:0-5979 GCA_044445925.1 Hyphomicrobiales bacterium | reverse complement strand
GCCGCTGCCTATGGGGATGCCGGCGCCGATACGATCGGCCATATCGCCGAGGCCTGCGCCGCGGGCCGCGGTGACCGCGACGGCCTGCGCGCCGGGCCGTTGCGCCTGCCTCGCCTCGCAGGCCTCGGGCTCGGGCTTGCTTGCGCCGCGTCGACCGGACGCGTCCCGCCCGGCCTCGCCTCGCCGCCTGTCCCCTTCGGCGCCTATGGCTACGGCGTCGAGATCTCGCGCGGCAAGGACACGCCATCCGGCCATTGGGAGATCATGGGCGTGCCGGTCGATTTCGACTGGGGTTACTTCAAGGACGAGCGCCCCTGCTTTCCGCCGGCCCTGACCGAGGCCCTGATCCGCGAAGGCGGATTGCCCGGCATCCTCGGCGACCGGCATGCCTCGGGCACAGCGATCATCCGCGAGCTCGGCGCCGAGAGCATCGCGACCGGCAAGCCGATCTGCTATACTTCCGTCGACAGCGTCTTCCAGATCGCCGCCCATGAGAGCGCCTTCGGCCTCGATCGGCTCTTGGGGCTCTGCAAGACGGCAAGGCGGCTTTGCGATCCCTACCGCATCGGGCGCGTCATCGCCCGGCCTTTCATCGGCGATCCGGGTTCGGGCTTCAGGCGCACCGCGAACCGCAAGGACTATGCGACGGCCCCGCCCCGCCCGACCTTGCTCGACCGGCTGCGGGAGGCGGGCCGCGCGGTCGTCAGCGTCGGCAAGATCGGCGACATCTTCGCCCACCGCGCCACGGGCGTCGAAATCAAGGCCCCGGGCAATATGGCGATGCTGACGGCGGCGCTTGAAGCCTTCGGGAGCCTGCCCGCGGGGGGGCTCGTCTTCGCCAATCTGGTCGATTTCGACACCGAGTTCGGGCATCAGCGCAATGTCGCGGGCTATGCGGGGGCGCTCGAGGCCTTCGATGCGCGGCTCCCTGAGATCACGGCGCTGCTCGGCCCGGGCGACGTCTCGATCATCACGGCCGATCACGGCAACGACCCGACCTTCCGCGGCACCGACCATACGCGCGAGCACACGCCCATCCTGTGCTTCGGGCCGCTGGTGGCGGCCCGCGCGCTCGGTCGCCGCGAGAGCCTCGCCGACATCTCGGCGAGCCTTTGCGTGCATCTTGGGCTTGCCGCGGGCGAAGCGGGCAAAAGCTGGTGGTGAGGCGGGGCTGTATTCACCACACCACCTCTCCCCCGCCACCTCTCCCCCGATAGGCTACTGCTTTCACACATCGCTCCATGCGCTGGGTGCGCCTTCTACTGCCGTCCGCGCGACCTTCGCGAAAATGGGCACGGTGTCATTCCCGGCGACCCCCGGCTTCGCGATTTGCCGCCGGTGATGACTGATTGGGAAACCGGGGGGAGCGAGCCTGCGAGCGAGACGAGGGAAGGGAATCCATATTCCCATCGCGATTCTGGATCCCTCGCCGCCATCTCTGAGGGGAGCGCGCAACGGGCGAGCCTGCCGCTAAAGGCGGCTCGCCGGGGATGACACCATTTCCGTAAAGGTCTCGCCTGCGGGAGAACGCGCGCGCCACGGTATTGTCCTCGCTGGGATGTGTGAATGCCGAAGCCCTCGAGGGTCGCCAAGACCAGTAAGGAGACCGTGGTGTTCCTGCCCGAGGCGACCGATGGCGAGATCGGTCGTGGGCCAGTTTGAACGACCGCAAGTGGAAAGCGGCCATTCGATGGCGCCTCATTCGACCAAGAAGTGGATGCCGGTTCTTGGAAAGGATCATGCTCAAGACAATGACTTCGAACAGGGTGATTTGATGAGAAATCATCCTGCTCTAGAGAGGCTCGCTGAGCTCAGCGACGCGCTTGGTCAGCCTCTCGCGCTCGGCCTGAAGGCGCCGGATCTGCCGGGCCGTCTCGATCGACATGACGGCGCAATCCTGCGGGGCGAGGAACTCCACGCCCCAGTCGAGCTCGCGCCGCCAGATGACACGTGCTTGGCGGCTATCGCCTCTTTGCAGAACCGTCAGATCGAATTCGCTCGGGAGCGGCATTGGATGCGATGCGTTAACCAACACCGTGGCTGGTCGTGATCGCAAGTTGCGTGCGCCACGTCGTTAACCGCTCATTAGCCGGCCTAGCGCAAAACTGAGCGGGGTAAGGTGGAGCGGGGACCTCAGGCGAGCACCGTGAGAAGTCCCGATTTCAAACCACTGTTGAACCGCTTCTGGCGCAGTCACCGCGGCAATGTCGGAATAATCTTCGCGTTTGCAGTTGTGCCGCTGATCGTCGGCGCCGGCATCGCGGTGGACTATGGCAACGCCGCGCGCGTCAAGACCAGGTTGAACGCGGCGGCCGATGCGGCCGTGCTCGCCTCCGCAAAAACGGCATCACAGCAACTGCAGGCCGGTGCCACGAATTGGAAAACGCTCGGGATCACCGCTGGAACGAACCTGTTTTCCGTGGATTCCCTCAGCGTCTCGAATGTGGTCGTCGCCGCACCGACGATTTCGATCTCGCAGTCGGGCTCGACGGTGACGGCGAGCCTGTCATACACGGCGCAGTACCAGACGGTATTCGCCAAGATACTCGGAATGACCACGATCAAGCTGGCCAATACCGAGACGGCATCGAGTGGAAGCAGCGTTTACATAGACGTGCATATCGTCATTCAGAATTCGGAGTCGATGGGGATCGGCGCGACCGCCGCCGATCAGACGACGATGCAGAACGCCATCGGCTGCACGGTCGCCTGCCACTACAACGACGTCTACGGCGACGTCGTCAATGAGCCCCAAGCCCATGCGGCGGGAGCGACGATGCGCATCGATGTGGCGAGGACGGGGGTCGTGAACGCGCTCAACATCCTCAAGTCGATGTCGGGGTCCGGCAATATCCGGGTCGCCCTCTACACGATGAGCAACAGCCTGACCGTCGTCTACCCGCTTTCGACGAACATCTCGGGCGCCATCACCGCGGCCCAGACGATCGACTTGGCGCAGGTCGTCCAGCAAGGCGGAACCAACACCACCTACAGCCTGACGCAGCTCAATTCGCACCTGGCGACTGCGGGCAGCGGCACTTCCGCCGCCACCCCTTCCGGCGTGGTCATGATCATGTCGGATGGCGTGCAGGATTCGACCTATGAGGAGACGAGCTCGACGCCCGGGCAAGTCCAGGCGATCTCGGATCCGAACTGGGTGCCCTACAGCCCGTATCAGGACTTCTCCGTCTTCGCTGGCGACCCGATCGAGCAGGGCTTCGATCCGGGCCCCTGCGCTCCCATCAAGACCAAAGGATATACGATCGAGACCCTCAACGTGCAATATCTCGTCCCGACCATCGGGAACTCACCGAACGATCAACCGCGCTTCGACTTCGTCACCTCACATCTCTTGCCCGCGATCTCCTGCAATCTGACGAGCTGCGCCTCCTCACCCGCGAACGCTTTGCTGGCGATCACGCCGAGCGACATCCAGGCTGCATTTACCAAGATGGCCACGTCGGTCCAGTCGCTGCGCCTGACGCAGTGAGCGGCGATCACCTCATCCGCCCTCTCCAGCCCGGACCACGGCTTTGCGCCACGAGATGCATAGCACATCCTACGTGGAGCGGTGTTCGAGTTTGAATCCATCCAGAATGGCTGGGAGCCCGTTCTTCTTCGTCACTCCGAAGGGCTGCTTTGGGTGGAAAGCAGATATGCAAAAAGACCAACCGCCCACTTGCAATGTTCGATGTTTGTTCTATAATGCGTGGACGGAAATTGCGGCGCGGAGGAACGATGCCGTCTTGTGCAAGCTTGCGAGAAGCCGGCCGGGAGGCGCGTCCTCTCCCGCGGCCCTGCGTGCGCCCGCGCAGATCCAATGAAGCGCCGTTCGGTCGGGACAGGCTGGCGGAATGAGAAAATCTCGCGACGACGTTTTTTTCGATAGCTGGAATGTCGCCCAATAGTCGCCCGTCGTTCGGCCGTGTTGCACTGCAGCGCGCCTGTTATGTTCGAGGCGGCACAGGGGCGCGGCCTGTATTTCTCCTGATATTTACAGGTCGCTGTGGTGCACCGTCAAACTGGGCTGAGGGCCGCGTCATCGACTTTGTAGCGATGCGCCAGGCCGCTCTCGCTGCATTTTCCCTGTATTTGCAGCAAGGTTGCGCCGCGGCACAGTGTCGGCGCCGATGCCAAGCCAACGCCTCGTCGAGCGCGGAGGCGGACCTGCCGAAGAACATTTGTACTGGACCTATGCAAAGGTCTCAGCCGCGGAGTGGCGAGGCGCTTCCCCCTACGGCCCCGCCACCACGAGCGCCCAATAAACGGTGTATTTCGAGCCGGGCGCATAGGCGCTGGCGATGCCGAAGCGGGTCGCGGCCGGAAGGCTGATGGTGCGCTCTTGGCGCGGAGCGCCGCGCCACCCGGAGAAGGCGTCCGCCAAGGTGAAATAGCCGCCCGACAAATTCTGCGCCACATGCGCGGTCGGGATATGGGCGGCCATGAGGGCCGTGCGCGCATGGGCGGCGACGATGGCGTCGGGCTGGTCGCGCAAGGCGAGCTCGCGCGCCGCATCCGCCGCGATCCGCTCGAGCGTCGGGTCGGGCGTCATGGGCGCCTCGCCTTTGAGCCGCCTATGGCCGTTGAGGAGGTCGGCCGCCGCGGCCTGATCGACCACGGCGCCCGAGGCCGCGAGCGAGCGGTACATGACCGGCGTCGCCGCCGGATGGGTTTCCACGCAGCCCGTGAGCAGGGCCACGAGCGCGAAGGCCACGGCGCACATCCTAGCTGCGTCCGGCGGCGCGCTTGGTCGCCCCGCGCGGGGCCTCGCCCTCCAGGCGTCCTGTTTCGATCGATTTCGCGAGATTGGCAAAAGCTGCCTCCAGCTGTCTGGTGTCGAGGGGGGCGCCGGCCGCGGCCGGATGGGCGATGTCTTCCTCGCGCAGGCGCTCGAGAATGGCAAAGCGCAATTCGCTGCTGATATCGCCGGTGGCATTGACGTCCTCGATGAAGCCGAACAGCTCGAACTCGATGCCGTTCGCGTTGAAATTCTTCAGGATCACCACCGGAGAGGGTTGCTTGAGGATGCGCGGATGCGCCGCGATGCACGACAGCAGCAGGTCGCGCACCATCTTGGGATCCTCGCTCAGCGCCACCGTGACGGTAAGCGCGACGCGACCCGAACGGTCGGAGAGGATCTTGTTCTTGACGATCCCCGAGATGAAGGTCGAGTTGGGCACGATGACGGCCGTGCGGTCGAAGGTCTGGATCTCGGTGGCGCGCACATTGATGCGCCGCACGATGCCCTCCTCGTTGCCGACCACGACCCAATCGCCGACCCGGATCGGCCGCTCCCACAGGAGGATGAGGCCGGAAACGAAATTATTGACGATCGATTGCAGGCCAAAGCCGATACCGACCGAGAGCGCGCCGGCCACGATCGCGAGCTTGTCGACCGAAAGGCCGAGCGCCGACAAGGCAAGCCCCGCCGCCGCGAAGCTGCCGAGATAGCCGACGCCGGTGCGGATCGAGTTGCGCAGGCCCGCATCGATCTGGGTGGTCGGCAGGAATTCCGTCTCGAGCCAGCCCTGAAGGATGCGGGTCACGAAGACGCCGGCCGCGAACAACATGACGGCGATGAGCAGCGAGGCAAGCGAGATCGTCACGCCGGCGACGCTGAAGCCGAAGATCACCGCTTGCAGGGCCTCGACGAGGCTGCCCGATTCGATGCCCCAGGGAGCCAGCAGCAGGATCACGGCGAGCGCCAGGGTGACCGCCTTGAGGCACCCCCCGATCAGGGCGCCCGCCTGCTCGAGGGCGCGCTCCGGCAGCCCCATTTGCAGATGCGCGAAACGCGCGATCGGCGTGTCGCGCCGTTGCATCTGGGCGGCGAGTGCGCCGATCAGCGCGAGCGCGATGGTGGTCATGGCGAACAGCGCGCCCGCCCACAGCATCTGCCGCGCCAGGAACCAGGCGAGCGCGATATAGCCGAGGAGCGCCGCGAGGCTGAGGGCCGCCGCCGCCGCCCAGCCCAGGATG
>JBIOEK010000262.1:0-5994 GCA_044445925.1 Hyphomicrobiales bacterium | reverse complement strand
GGCGGATGAGGGGTGTCACCGAAATCTTCGAATGGAGCGCATCATTTATATAGCCGGCAGCTAGATACAGAGAGGCGCCGTCGTGCGCATGAGCAGTGCACCCTCTCGCACCGCAAGTCCGCCATACGGGATTTCGCCTCGGCAAAGCTCATCGTGGCGCCCAGGCTCCGCGGCGAGCCTCTCCCGTAGCTGCAGGAGAAGGAAAAAGTCGCCTGTGCTACTCGGCAGCCGCCCGCTGTCTCTGCGCCGAAAGCGCGCCCTTCACCGCCGCGACGATCCGATCCTGCGTCTTCTCGTCGAGATAGGGATGCATCGGCAGGCTCACGACCTCCGCTGCCAGGCGCTCCGAAACCGGCAGGCCGTTGCCGGCAACCGGATAGTCCTTATAGGCAGTCTGCTGGTGCAGCGGACGCGGATAATAGACTGCGGTCGGAACGCCGGCCTGTTTGAGCGCTGCCTGGAACGCCTCGCGGTCGAAGCCCGGCAGGCGCAATGTATATTGGGCCCAGACCGAGGTTGCGCCTTCGATGAGCCGGGGCACGATGGCGACCTCGGACAACAGCTCGTTATAGCGCGCCGCCACGCGGTCGCGGGCTTCGATCTCGTCGGCAAAGATTCTCAGCTTCTCGATCAGGATCGCCGCCTGCAAGGTGTCGAGGCGGGCATTCATGCCGATGCGCACATTGTCGTATTTGTCGGCGCCTTTCCCATGAAAGCGCAGCGAGGTCATGATATCGGCGAGTTCTGGATCCTCGGTGAAGACGGCACCGCCATCGCCGTAGCAGCCGAGCGGCTTGGCCGGGAAGAAGCTCGTGGTCGTCGCGAGGCCGATGCTCCCGACCTTGCGGCCGCGATAGCTCGCGCCGAAGCTTTGCGCGGCGTCGCTGAGGACGAAGATGCCCTCGCGCTCGCAAATCGGCTCGATCGCGTCATAATCGGCTGGTTGCCCGAAGAGATCGACCGGAATGGCTGCGGCGGGTCGCAGGCCCTTCTCCTTCGCCACCTTGATGCCGGCCTCGAGGCTCGCCGGATCGAGGTTGAACGTGTCGGGCAGGGCGTCGCAGAAGATCGCCGTGGCGCCGGTCCAGGCCACGACCTCGGCCGTCGCCGCGAAGGTGAAGCTCGGGCAGAAGACCGCGTCGCCCGCCTGGATGCCCTTCGCCATGAGCACGAGCGCCAGCGCGTCCGTGCCGTTGGCGCAGGACACGACATGCCTCGCCCCGCAGAACGCCGCGAGATCGTTCTCCAGCGTCTTGACTTCCGGACCCAGGATGTAGGCGCCGTGGTCGACGACGCGCAGCATCGCTTCGTCGATCGATTTGCCGAGCCGGCGCCGCTGCGCGGCAAGGTCGATGAAGGCAATCGGTTCCATCGTCATCACAAAATCTCCTCGAGCGTCTTCGCGGCGGTCTCACGGTAGCGCGTTCCGGTTTCCGAGCAAACGAGGTCCGGGCCGAGCCTCGCGCCGGTCTTGCTCATCCAGCCGACGCGCTTTGCCGGAACGCCAGCCATCAGCGCATGGGCCGGCACATCCTTGGCCACGACGGCGCCGGCGGCGATGAAGCAATATTCGCCGAGCGTGTGGCCGCAAACGATCGTCGCATTGGCGCCGATCGAAGCGCCGCGCTTGACGAGCGTTTGGCGGTATTCCGACTTGCGGGCGATCTCGGCGCGCGGATTGTTGACATTGGTGAAGACGCAGGAGGGCCCGCAGAACACGCCGTCCTCCAAGGTCACGCCCTCATAGACGGAGACATTGTTCTGGATCTTGACGTTGTCGCCCACGGTGACCTTCGGGCCGATGACGACATTCTGCCCGATATTGACGTGCCGGCCGATCGTCACCCCTCCCAGAATATGGCTGAAATGCCAGATCTTCGTGCCTTCCGCGATCTCCACGCCAGCATCCACATAGGCCGATTCGTGGATGGTCACGCCCGGATAATCTTTGGCCACGCTCCGAGCCGGAGAAGCCGGGCGCGCGCCCGGCGCCGCATCGGCTGGGGGCGGGGCTTCCTTGAGCGCCCGGCTCGCACGTTGCAGCACGTTGAGCACGCGCACTCCTTCGCGCCCATCGGTGCGCGGCGTGGCGCCGGTGCGCACGCAGTCGAGAAAATGGCTGCATTCCTGCTTCAGCGGCTCGTCCTGCGCCACCTCGACCGGGAGCGCCGCGGCCTTGGCGGCGACCGGAATATTGTCCTTCCAGGCCACCTTATGCGGGTAGAGGAGGAGCTTGCGCGCCCAAGGCTCGCCATCGTCGAACACCGCCATGGCGTCGGAACCGACGATCACGAGCTTCTGTTCCTTGAAGGGGTGCAGCCAGGAGACGAACACATGCGCCCGCTCGCCACCAGCAAAGCTGAGCGTCGTCGTCGTCACGTCGGCGATCGCGTGATGCAGATAATAGCCCCCGACCGCCGTTACCCCCACGGGCTCGCTGCCGACCAGCGACAGGATCATCGACAGGTCATGGGGCGCGAAGGACCAAAGGATATCCTCCTCGCGCCGTATCTTTCCAAGATTGAGCCGGTTTGAATAGAGATATTGCAGGCGCCCGAGACGTCCTTCGCGCACCAGCTCCTTCAGCTTGAGAAAGGCCGAATGATATTGCAGTAGATGGCCGACCATCAAACGCCGGTCGAGTCGCTCGGCGAGCTCGCACAGCTCTTGCGCCTCGGCGACCTCGAGAGCCAGCGGCTTCTCGACGAAGACGTGCTTGCCGGCCTTCAGCGCCTGCTTGGCAAGGCTGTAATGCAGCGCCGCCGGCGCCGCGATGGCGACCGCGTCGATGGTGGGGTCGGCGAGCGCCGCCTCGAAGGTAATGGCCCGCCCGCCATGCTTGGCTGTGAGCGCCTCGACAGTCGGCCGATGCGCATCGACGAGCGCCGCCAACGCACCGAGCTCGGCGAAGACGCGAACGAGGTTCTTGCCCCAATAGCCGCAGCCGACTACCGCAATGGCGGGCGTTGCGCCGCGCTCCGTCGCCGCCCGTTTTTCCTCCACCAAGGTCATGCTCAAGCCTTGACGATGTTGGCGCCGGTCAACCCCGCCCGCGCGCAGGCATTACGGGTGTCGACGATCAGCTTGGCATGCCTGCCGATGAGCTTGTAATCGACGCGATCATGATCCGTCGCGATCAGGACGCTGTCGAAGCCCGCGACTGATTGGGCATCGAGCGGGACGGATTCGCGCCCGGCGAGGGCTGCGTGCTCGCGTGTCTTGGGGATCACCTCGATGAAGGGATCATGATATTCGACCTCGGCACCGCGCTCCTCGAGAAGCTCGATGAGCTTCAGCGAGGGGCTCTCGCGCATGTCGTCCACGTTCTTCTTGTAGGCGATGCCGAGAACCAAGACTCTCGAACCGTTGAGGCCGCGCCTCAAATTGCGGTCCATGGCCTCGGCCAGGCGGTCCACGACATAGCGCGGCATCGCCGTGTTGATCTCGCCGGCGAGCTCGATGAAGCGTGTCGTCAAATCATATTCGCGCGCCTTCCAGGTGAGGTAGAACGGGTCGATCGGGATGCAATGGCCGCCAAGGCCAGGGCCTGGATAGAAGGGCATGAAGCCGAAGGGCTTCGTCTTCGCGGCCTCGATCACCTCCCAGATGTCGACGCCCATGGCGCCGTAGACCACCTTGAGCTCGTTGACGAGCGCGATGTTGACGGAGCGGAAGATGTTCTCGGTGAGCTTGACGGCCTCCGCGGTCGCCGGAGATGATACCGGCACTGTCTTGACCACGAGCTCGCCATAGAGTGCATCGGCGATCTTCAGCGCCTCCGCTCCATCGCCGCCGACGACCTTGGGAATTGCGGCGGTCGCGAAGTCTGGATTGCCTGGATCCTCGCGTTCGGGAGAGAAGGCGAGGAAGAAGTCGACCCCTCTCTTCAGCCCTTTCGCCTCGAAAATAGGCCTGAGCACCTCCGTCGTCGTGCCCGGATAGGTCGTCGATTCGAGCACGATCAATTGCCCCGCCCGCAACCTCGGCGCAATGGATTTCGCGGTCTCGACCACATAGGTGAGGTCGGGCTCGCGATACTTGGTCAGCGGCGTCGGCACGCAGATCAGGATCGCGTCAGGCTCCCAAAGGCGGCTGAAATCGGATGTTGCCTCGAGGCGCCCGGACTTCACTGCGGTAGCGACGGAATCCGAGGTAATGTGCTTGATGAAGCTCTCGCCGCGGTTGATCTGGGCGACGCGAGGCCCGTCGATATCGAAGCCGATGATCTTGAACCCCGCCTTGGCGCCGGTCAGCGCCAAGGGAATGCCCACATATCCGAGCCCGACGATGCCGATCTTGGCTCGCCGCGCCTTGATCGCTGTCAAGAGCGCTGCGACATCGGGCCTTCCTTCATGCGTAAGGCTCGTGGAAATAGCGGTCGTCTCGGCCATCACAAATCTGCATACCCGCGCCTGGTGCCTTGGGCCTCGATCGCCCCCATAGCGGTCGAACGACAAGCTTCGAAAGACACTCGAAAGGAGAATTGGCTAGTTTAGGCGCCGTCTGTGGGGCGGTGAGGGCTCGATGTCAAGCTGAGGCGGAATGCGGCGCACGCATGGCAAGGTCATGCCGCAGGTGGGGGGCGGCGCCGGGTCCGCATGGCTGGCGAAAGAGTTGACGTTGCCGGAATGAAAGCGCTCTTCACCGATCCGACGACGCCGGGAGCCGTTCGCGTTTTGATCGATTCAACGATATTGCCCGACTATCCGCCTTGCCGCAGTTTCTTTCGGCGAACCGGTTGCACCCCTGCCCCTGCGCGGGGCGACCGCATTTGGCCTCGAATGCATCCTAGATTTCCGAGCATGAGACGCACGGGGCCGAGGGCCTGCCTGCGCGGTCCAGAGTGTCTGTGATTGGATTCGGTGGCGCATGCGCATTGCCTCCCTCGTATTCACGCCGCTTGCGGGCGATGCGCGCGTGCAGCGGACGGCCGAAGCGCTCAGCGAAGCCGGGCACGAGGTTCTGGTGGTGGCGAGGCCGCCCTATCCCGCGAAGGGCGCCTATCGCCGCCATGAGCTCGCCGCCATGCCCTCGCCGATGGCCCAGAGATTGGCGCTCGTCGCCACCCAGGCTCCGGCGACGCTTCTTCCGGGGCTCGCCCCGACCCTCTACTGGCTCCCTCCCTTTCGCCGGGCAGCGCTCAATGCAGTGCTCGACTTTCGTCCCGATGTCGTCATCTGCAACGATTGGAATACGCTCCCGGTCGGCGTGGCGGTCAACCGGCGCAGCGGCGCGAAGCTTGTCTATGATGCCCATGAGCTCGCCACGCGCGAACATATCCAGAATTGGAAATGGCGCCTGGTTTCCCACCGGGCGGTGCGGGAAATCGAGCAGCGCAGCATGCCCTTCGTCGATCTGCTCGTGACCGTGAGCGAGGGAATCGCCCAGTCGCTGCGAAACCTCTATGACTTGACGCAGAAGCCGATCGTCATCCGCAATTTGCCGAGCTACCAGCCGATCCCCTTCCGCGAAATCAAGCCGCCGCTGACGCTCTTGTTCCATGGCTTGATCCGACGCGAGCGCGGGCTCGAGGAGCTCATTGATTCGATGCCGGCTTGGAGCTTCGAGGGCCGCTTCGTGGTCAGGGGTTACGGGCAGGACGCCTATCTCGCCGCGCTCAAGGAGCGCGCCCGGCAGCGCGGCGTCGCCGAGCGGGTGCTGTTTGCGCCCCGCGTGAGCCCCGAAAGGCTGGTCGCCGAGGCCGCGGCGGCCGATATCGGCTATCTCGCCTTGCCCGGAACCACCGAGCACTACGAATTCGCGCTGCCCAACAAGCTGTTCGAATATATGATGGCGGGATTGCCGGTTATGGCGACGCCTCGCGTCGAGATGGCGGCGATGCTATCCTCGACGCGATCCGGCTTTACCACGGAGCTCGATCCGCAATCGCTCGCGGCGACCTTGAACAGCATGAATTTCGAGGACCTCAACAGAATGCGCATGGCGGCATTGGCCGCCGCCCGGAGCCTCAATTGGGAGCATGAGAAGAGGCGG
>JBIOEK010000261.1:0-6022 GCA_044445925.1 Hyphomicrobiales bacterium | reverse complement strand
GCCTCGGACAGTGCCCGGAAGATGTTCGGGGCGAGATACCAGCCGGTGCGCGTGCGCAGGTTGACGCTCGCGGGCTTGGTGCACTTGAGGATCGAGCCCTCGGGCGCCTTCACGGTGAACGGCCTGTAGCAGCCGGCATTGCCGCGCACTTGCGGGCTCAGCATGCATTTCAGCGGATAGGTCGCGTGCGCCGCGCTGTAGCTATAGGTGCAGTTCAATCCACCTTGCGGCTGTTGGGGCGGCGCGCCTGCGAAATCGAGCTCGATCTCCTCGTCGCGCACGCTGATGCTCACGGGATAGCGCAGCCGCGTGCCCAAGGGGTTGTTGAAGATTTCCGAGCGATAGACGCCGTTCGGCAAGGCGCGGATCGCCTCGCGCATGGCGGCCTCGGAGCGGTTCTGCACCACGGCGGCAAGGGCCCGCAGGTCGTGCATGCCGTAGTCATCCATGAAGGCCACGAGCCGCTCGGCGCCGAGCTGATTGGCCGAAACGAAGGAGAAGATGTCGCCCAGCACCGCCTTGGGCTTGCGCACATTCTCCCCGATGAGCGTCAGCAGATCCTCATTCGCCACGCCCGCCCGATAGAGCATCATCTCGGGGATCTGCAGCCCCTCGTCATAGATCTCGCGGGCCCGCAGCGAATCCTTGCTGCCGCCGATATCGCCGACATGGCCGACCGTCCCCATCAGCGCCACCACGCGGCCGTCGCGGAAGACGGGCGTCACCACGGCGATGTCGAAGAGATGGCCGGCGCACAGCCAAGGATCATTGGTCACGAGCACGTCGCCGGGCTTCAACGTCTCGGCGGGGAATTTCCGCAAGAGCGCCTTCACGGCGCGCGGCAAAGTGAGGTTGAACACCGGCATGGCGCGTGGCGAATGCGCCAGGCTCTCTCCGTCCGGGTCGAGCATGTCGCAGGCGAAATCCTGCGCTTCCGAGACGATCAGCGAGAAGGCGGTGCGGCAGATGGTGTGCCACATCTCCTCGACCACGGTGACCAGACGCGCCCACATGATCTCGAGCGAGATGGGATCGTTTTCGATCAGCGCCATCGCCTGGTCGATCGGCGTCGCGGGGGTGATGCGGGCGGCCGCGGGCGCCGCGACCGCGACGCTTATGCGCAAGGTGCCCGACGCGTCGACCACGACGCTGTCGCCGGGCGCGATGATGGTGGTCGCCTCGCGCTCCTCGATGATGGCGGGTCCTTCGAGCCTTGCGCCCGGCGCCAGCGCGTAGCGATCGAAGACCGGCGTCTCCACAAATTTCCCGTCGAACCAGGCAAGGCGGCTGCCTTTGCGGGATGCGCCCGAGGAAGCCGCGCTGGCGAGCGCGATCGAAAGTTCGGGCAGCTTGCCGCGGCTGCGCACCCGCAGCGACACGATCTGCACCTCCATGCCCTCATAGACCGAGGTGTAGCGGGCCGCATAGGCGGCTGCGAAGGCTTCCTCGATCACGGGCAGGCTCGCCTCGCTGATCTCGCCCGCGGGCAGCGAGACATTGATCTCGTGCAACTGGCCGAACAGGCGCATATCGGCCGAGCGCTCGGTGACGATATCGCTCTTTGCGATGCCCGCAGCGATGAGGCGGGCATGCGTCTCCCGCACGAGATCGCCCAGCACCGCGGCGATGGTATGGGCGGCAAGCGGTGCGTTGAGGCGCAGCTGATGGCTGCGCTCCAGCTCGAAGGAGAGCGGCGCCGCCAGGAAGCCGAGGGCGGAGGCGGCGCCCGAGGCCGGCGGGATCAGCACTTCGCGCACGCCCAATATGCGCGCGACGCCCGCCGCGTGCGCGGGGCCGGCGCCGCCGAAGCCAACCATGGCGTAGCGGCGCGGATCCTTGCCCTTCTCGACGATATGGATGCGCGCCGCCGCGGCCATGCTCTCGGTGACGGTGCGATGGATGCCGGAGGCCGTTTCCAGCGCCGTGAGGCCGAGCTTGGCGCCGACGGAAGCAAGCGCCCGCTCCGCGGCTTCGCGGTCGAGCGACATGCGCCCGCCCAGGAAGAAGCCGGGATCGTAATAGCCGAGCATGAGATTGGCGTCGGTCACGGTCGGCTCGGTGCCGCCGCGCCCATAGCAGGCCGGGCCGGGATCGGCGCCCGCCGAATGCGGGCCGACGCGCAACAGGCCGACCTCGTCGATGGCGGCGACGGAGCCGCCTCCGGCGCCGATCTCGATCATGTCGATCACCGGAGCCTTGATCGGAAGGCCCGACCCCTTCTTGAAGCGGTGCACGCGCGCTGCTTCCATTTCCGCAGCGATGGCGGCGCGGCCATCCTCGATCAGGCAGGCCTTGGCCGTGGTGCCGCCCATGTCGAACGAGATCACATCCGTCTTGCCGGCGAGCTCGCCGAAGAAGGCGGTAGCGAGACCGCCGCCCGCGGGGCCCGACTCGAGGAGTCGGATCGGAAGGGCGCGCGCCGTCTCCGGCGACACGAGGCCGCCCGCCGAATGCATGAGGCGCAGCGCCCCGCGGAAGCCGCGCTGCCACAATTCCCGCTCGAGGCGGCGGACATAGAGGTCCATCAGCGGCTGCACGAAGGCATTGGCGCAGGTGGTGACGAGGCGCTGATATTCCCAAAGCTCGGCCACGACATCGCAGGAAAGCGACACCGCGATCTCGGGATAGAGCGCCCGGATCGCTTCGCCAGCCGCCCGCTCATGGGCAGGGTTGCGATAGGCGTGCAGGAAGCAGACGGCTATCGCCTCGACGCCGTCCGCCTCGAGCCGGCGGGCCGCTTGGCGTACCGCCTCGAGATCGAGCGGGGCGACGGCGTTGCCGTCGCGGTCCATGCGCTCCGGCACCTCCAGGCGGCGGCGGCGCGGCACGAGCGGATCGGGGTATTGCAGGAAGAGATCGTAGATGTCGTAGCGCTGCTCCGTGCCCATCTCCAGAATGTCGCGGAAACCTTCGGTCGTGATCAGGCCGAGCTTGGCGCCGCGCCGCTCGATCAGCGCATTGGTGACGAGCGTCGTCCCGTGCACGATCTCCTCCACCTGCGAAAGCCCGACGCCGGCAGCCTCGAGAAGCTCGCCAAGGCCCTGCAGGGCGCCGACCGAAGGGTCCTGCGGCGTCGTCAGGCATTTATGGAGCTGGATCTCCGAGCGCGCCGTGTCGAGGAGGATGAAGTCGGTGAAAGTGCCCCCGATATCGAAACCGATGCGGTAGCGGTGGTCCGTCTCTGTCATCTGCACATTCCTTGCGGCCTCATCCATTCGATCGCCTCAATTCCGTCATCGGTCAAGCCGCCGAGCGCTCCGTTCGGCAGAGCCGGCCCAATGCGAGCCTCGTCGAGGGCCGGCGGCATCACGTCGGGGCGCGTACCCGTCCAAGGCGACGAAGGGAAACGTGAAGGCGCTCTTTCGACGCAGTCTCGGCCCGAGCCGTGAGACACCATTCCGGGGTAGCCACCATGGCGAGCGCAGAGCCCGTTGTGCAACGGCCTCCCGGCGGCGGCCGCGCTGGCCCGATCAGCGATCGCGCCTTGCGGTCCGACCTTCCAGGACCTGCTCGCATTCCTCGAGCTGCCGAGCGCGGCCCATCGTTGTGGAACCGACGAGACCGGACGCGATACCTTCTCGCGCATGCTTGCCGGCGCCCGCATCACCATGACGGTCGTGCTCGCGCCGGCCCCGTCGGCATGACGATCGGCATGCTCGCCGGCCCGGCGCTGATCAGCTCGGATCGATTCCCCCGAGGCCGGACATGCCGAATGTCGGGCACTACCGGATTCGTCGGCGATCGCTCAATATTCGCAAGACGCACAACGGTTGTTTGCCCGGTAGGTATCGACTGGATACCTGTGCCGCAACCCGTTCTCCTCCTCAAAGCGCAAGAAGGTTGGGCGGGCAGCCATTTTGATTTGAATCAATGCTGTGTGCTTTCAGCTCATTCAAAATAATTTTCGTGAAGCCAGCGGCTATCGTGACCTTCCCGTTCTCAGGTTTCGCGCATCGACGATTTGGAGATACGAAATGAATTCCCGTACAATACGAGTCTTAGTGACCGGACTGTTGCTCATGGGGCCTGCGGCGGCTACGAGCGCGATGGCCGCCGGTGCCGTCGTCGTGGCGCCGGATCGCAGCGTCGTCTATTGGACCGTGCACAAGCCCAGCGGGGACATCGCGGCGCATTTCGCGATGAGCCACTGCGTGGCGCAGTTCGGCGGCGGCTGCTTCGTAGACAAGACCTTCAGTTATGGCTGCCTCGGGGTGGCGAGCGCGCCGGGGCCGCATTGGGGTTATGCGGTGCGCGATACTCCGGGCGAGGCCCGTCGCGCTGCGCTCGACAATTGCGCCCAGTACTCCGGGTATTGCCGCGTCAAGACCGTGACCTGCGAATAGCCGTTGCGGAAAGGCTCGCCGATATCAAAGCCGATGCGGTGACGGTGGTCCGTCTGCGTCGTCTGCACGTCCTCTCGAGATCATCAGACCGTCCGCGTCGCCGCCGGTCAACCCCCGGGGCGCGCCCAGGAAGGTTAAGAAAGGTTGATTCTGGAAGCCGATGCGCGCGAATTAAAATAGCCGGCTATTTACTTTGACCTTTTCGTTTTGCGGCTGTGGGGAAACGTCCATCGCCTCACTCTTCGCATCGGAATTAACGCAAAAAAACTATCATTTTGTCGCAATTCGGCAAGACATGATTGTGTTTGATTTCCATCTATGACTAGTTTGACGGATGCTGGACCGGATCCGCAATCCGACCTTTCCCCTGAGCGCGGCCCATGCGCGGCTTGCGACGCTGATTCTGTCGCGTCCCGAGAAGGCGCTGCTTCTGTCGATTGCCGAGCTGGCGCGCGAAGCGCGGGTGAGCGAGCCGACCGTCATCCGCTTCTGCCGGCAGGTCGGCTTTTCCGGCTATAAGAGCTTCCGGCAGGCGGCATTGCGCGACCTCTCCGCGGATGCGCGAGAGGCTCCATCTCCCAAGATCGAGGTCTCCGATTCGGTCGAGGTCGCCGCCGGCAAATCGGTCGACGCGACCATAAGCAGCTTGCAAAGATTGCGCCGTGCCCTGCCGCTCGACGCCATCCGCAATGCGGCGACCGCGATCCTCAAGGCCCGCTGGGTGCATATCTATGGCTTCGGTGCCTCGGCCACCGTGGCTGCCGACGCGCAGCACAAGCTCTATCGGCTCGCCGCCATGACGGTCGCCTATGCGGACGCCCACATGCAGGCGATGGCGGCGGCGACCTTGGGGGTCGAGGACGTCGTCATCGCCATCTCGAGCTCGGGGGCGACGCGCGAGCTGATCGAGACGGTGCGGCTTGCGAGGCGCAACGGCGCGACGGTCGTCGCGCTCACCCGCCCGGGCTCTCCTCTCGCCGGCCTGACCTCGATCCTGCTGCCGGTGACCGAGCAGGAGAGCCGCGAGATCTACACGCCGATGACCACGCGCATCGTGCAACTCGCGCTGATCGACGCGCTGGTCGTAGGCGTGACCTTGCTGTCGCCTGCGACCATGATCTGCGAGCGCCTGGGGCGCATGGACGCGGCCATCGCGCAAAGGCGCATCGCGCCGGAAGATGAGGAGCTTTCATGATCGAAGTCGCCGACCGGCTGGCCGCGCCGCTTACGGCTGGCCATCAGTGGATCCGCGAGCGGATCGCCAAGATTCCGCGTGTCAGGCTCGCCTTGACGCCGACGCCGCTGCAGGAAGCGCCGAACCTGACGAAGGCGCTCGGCGGGCCGCGCATCTTCGTCAAGCGCGACGACCTGACGGGGGTAGCGCTCGGGGGCAACAAGCTGCGCAATCTCGAATTTCGCCTGGCGCGCACGCTGGCGGATGAGCCCGATACGGTGATCGTCGGGCTCGACCTGCAATCGAACTCGGCGCGGCAGACGATCGGGGCCTGCAACAAGCTCGGCCTCAAGACCATCCTGGTGCTGCAAGGCGAAAAGCCGCAGACCGTGCAGGGGAATCTCCTGATCGACTATCTCTTGGGCGCGCAGGTGCATTTCGCTCCGACGGCGACGCGGCAGCGGCAAATGCTCGACGAGCTCGCTGCGGACTGCCGCGCCAGGGG
>JBIOEK010000260.1:0-6036 GCA_044445925.1 Hyphomicrobiales bacterium | reverse complement strand
CGCCTGGCGCACGGACGAGCCGAGGCTCGCCATGCGGGAATTCCTGGCGGCGAAGGCGGCGCGCAAGCGCGGCGGCTAGAGCCTGTTAGGGACTTGGGCATATGACCACGGGCCCAGCGCTGGTCGTCATGGCGGGTGCTCTCGCGGGCGGCTTCGTATCGGGCCTCGCAGGCTTCGGCACGGGCCTGGTGGCGCTTGGAATTTGGCTGCATGTCGTCGCTCCGGCTCCCGCCGCGACCCTCGTGGCGGTTTGCTCCGTCGTCTCTCAGGCTCAGACCATTCCGACGATCTGGCATGCGATCGATCGCCATCGCGTCTGGCCGATGGTCGCGGCCGGCCTCCTGGGAGTGCCGGTTGGGAGCCTGCTGCTCTCCAGGCTCGACATCAATCTGTTCCGCCTCGGCGTCGGCCTGTTCCTCATGGGCTTCTCCGGCTTCATGCTGCTCTGGCGCGCCCAACCCCGGCTCGTATGGGGAGGCCGTGCGGCCGATGGCGCGGTCGGTTTCGCCGGCGGTATCCTGGGCGGCCTCGCCGGGCTGTCGGGCCCTCTGCCGACCATCTGGGCCACGCTGCGGGGTTGGAGCAAGGATGAAAGGCGGGGCGTGTTCCAGGTCTTCAATCTGGCGATACTCTCCGCCGTCGTCCTATGGCATTTGGCATCTGGCCTCGTGACGGCCGAGTTCGGCTGGCTCATCGGCATGGCGCTTCCCGGCACCTTCACGGGTGCTTGGCTCGGGGCCCATACCTACCGGCGTCTCAGCGACAGACGTTTTCATGTCGTCGTGCTTTGCCTGCTCGCGCTCTCGGGTTTGAGCCTCGTTTGGGCGAGCCGCTGACGGAATTGCAATTGCGGTGACAGTGCACTCAATCGATGAATTCGCATTGCCACCCAGGGTCCCGCCTAAATTGAGTGCACCGTAAATTCAGCGGCGCCGTAGCGCGACGCCACTTTCGCGCCATGGCGGAATTCCCCGCTAGCGTGTCCCGAACATGCGGTCGCCTGCGTCCCCGAGCCCCGGCAGGATATAGCCGTGCTCGTTCAGTCGCGTATCGACGGCGGCGGTCCAGATGCGCACGTCCGGATGTTCGCCGCGCAGCTTGGCGATGCCTTCGGGGGCGGCGAGCAGGCACACGAAGCGGATATCCTTGGCGCCATGTTCCTTCAGCCGATCGACCGCGGCGCATGCCGAGTTCGCGGTGGCGAGCATCGGGTCCATGATGATCACCAGGCGGTCGGCGATGTCTTGGGGGGCCTTGAAGTAATACTCGACCGCGGTCAGCGTCTGCGGGTCACGGTAGAGGCCGATATGGGCGACGCGGGCCGAGGGCACGAGCTCGAGCATGCCGTCGAGGAAGCCGACGCCCGCGCGCAGGATCGGCGCGAAAACCAGCTTCTTACCCGCGATCTGCGGTGCCAGCATGGTTTCGAGCGGGGTCTCGATCTCGATCATCTCGGTCGGCAGGTCGCGCGTCACCTCATAGCAGAGCAGCATGCCGATCTCGTTGAGAAGCTGGCGGAACCCCTTGGTCGAGCGCCGCTTGTCGCGCATCAAGGTGAGCTTATGGGCGACGAGCGGGTGATCGACGACGGTGACGCCTTCCATGCTTCTTCCTCGCTTGGGCTGAGCCTTAGTAGGGGGTCGATCGGCCGTGAGCCGGATGCCTGATTCTGAGTTTAGCGCCATGCCGGCTAGAATACCGTGCCGTCGCTGAGGATCGTCAAGGGCGGGGATCCGTCGGCGCGCATCTGACGCGCGATGCGTCTTCCTGCCGCCCAGGTGCCGCCCTCCAGGATCTTCGCCAATGGCAGGGCGAGGGCATCGTGGCCGAGCTTGCGGCGGATCAGGTCCGCGACCTCGTCGAGGAGGGCGACGGTGAGGGCGCGCCATTCGACGACGAGCGGGCAAGCTGGCTCTTGAGGAATCATCGCCTCGCCCTTCTGCTTCAAGGAAAGGACGTCGAGATCGATGAAGAGCCCGCCATTGCGGTATTCCGGCAATCCGGTGAGGCCATCGATCAAGGTCACATTAGCTCCCGCCCCTTGCAAAGGCTCGATCAGCGAATAGGAGAGCCATTGCGAGAGCTTGTGGAACGGCACGAGCCCGTTCGTGGCGTCGGGGCGCAGGAGCGCCTCGTGCCGCCAGCAATCGCCGAGCGCGATGCCGCCGAGCGACAGGCGGGAGGGCCAGATCGAGCCGAGATGGGTGAGCACGGCGGTCAGGATCGAGGAAGCCTCGATGGCGCCGTTCCGGATCTGAAGCTCGAAGAGATGATCGAAGAGCCCGCCCGGACGCGCAAGGTCCTGCATGCCGAAGATCGAGGGTGCGGACAAGGCCGCACGCCCAAGCGAGCGCAGCAGAGCCGCGCGGCCCTCGAGCCCCACGAGCGGATTGGCGGCGGTGACCTGGAATCCTCGCGCGATCTCCGCGGCTTCGATGCCGGCGAGGCGCGAGGCGTCGGCGCGCAGCCTGTCTTGCGGGTCGGCGGAGAATGAGCCCCTGGCGAACATCTCGAGCGAGGCGACCGCGAGCCCCTCCGAGCGCGCCAGCAGCGATCCGTCGGCGAGGCGATAGCGCCAATCGGCGCCGGCGCCCGCATCGAGGAGCACGCTGACGATGGCGAGGTCGAAGGCGGCCCGCGCCTCGGCGGCGGCGTCCGCCCATTGCGCGCCCGCGGCCAGCGTCGCCCAGCGATCGACGCCGCCGGTCGCGAAATGCCGCCAGCGCGCATGAAAAGGGATGTCGAGAGAGGGGTAGTTCTCCCTCATGGCGAGGATCACGTAATCGGCGACGACCGGCAGCCTCTGCGGCTCGACCCGCCAATGGCCGAGCTTGCCCGCTTCGCCAAGCCCGAGCATCTCATGGGCGCGCTCGCGCACGGCCTGCGCCGTGAGCAGGCTGCGTGCCAGAGCGCGGTCGGTTTCGATCGATGGGGCACTTGCTTCCGTCATCTCGTCAAACGAGCGCGATGCGCACGCGCCTGTTCTGCTTGCCCTTCTTCTCGATCGCGGTGACGCGCACTTGGCCGATCTCGCCGGTGCGCCCCACATGCGTGCCGCCGCAGGGCTGCAGGTCGATGCCTTCGATCTCGACGAGCCGCACCCTCCCGGAGCCCGTCGGCGGCTTCACCGACATGGTCTTCACGAGGCTCGGATTGGCGATGAGCTCGTCGTCGGTGATCCAGCGCTGCCCGACCTTGGCGTCCTTGTCGACCAGCGCCTGGAGCTTCGCGGTCAGCTCGTCCTTGTCGAGCCCGGCTTCGGGAATGTCGAAGTCGAGCCGTCCCTCGCCCTCGCCTATGGCACCGCCCGTGACCGGATAAGGGAGCACGCAGGACAGGAGATGCAGCGCCGTGTGGATGCGCATGCGCGGGAAGCGTGTCGCCCAATCGAGCCGCGCCGTCGCCACGCCACCGACCGGCGGCGGCGCTTCGCCAACCGCTGGCACATGCACGATAAGGCTCTTGTCGCCCTGGTCGTAGACGGTGGTGACGATAGGGATCAGCCTGCCGTCGAACTCGATCGCCCCCTTGTCGCCCGGCTGGCCGCCGCCTTGCGCGTAGAACACCGTTCGGTCGAGCACGATGCCGCCGCGCTCGTTCACGGCGAGGATGGTAGCCGCGCATTCGCGCTGATAGGCGTTTGCGCGAAACAGCAGATCGGTGGCCATGGGCTTTGTCTCTTCGGCTAGCTAATCCTCGAGCGTCTTCGCTTTAGATTGAATCGCTCGAAGCATCCAAGCCTTGTTTTCGCCGATCATGCCTCAGGGGAGCGATGCGGCGGCCGGTCGGGGCTCGCCCGAGAGGCGATTGAACAGCAGGAGCAAAGGGGTGATGACGAGAAACAACGCGGCGGCGAGCAGCAAGGCGGCGGCGGCCGTATGCCAATGATCCTGCAGCCACCCGGCGAGCGCCGGCCCGACCGCCATGAGCGCGTAATAGCAGGTGAAGAACACTCCCAATCCCGCTGCGCGGTCGGCCGGCCTCAGGATGCGTGCCGGCAGCGCCATGATGGCGCCTGCCGGCAGGCCCATCACCGCCCCGAAGCCGGCGCATAGGAGGGGCGGCCAAAGCCCGATCGACAGGAGCACCAGGATGAGACCGGATAGACCGCAACATAGCATGATCGCGCCGTCGGCCTTGCCTCGACGCTCGATGAGATAGCCGCCGAGCGGCACCGATACCATGATGATCCATAGCGCCGTGCTCGGCAGCGACGCCGAGGCGACGGGCGAGAACCCGAATTCCTGCAGTAGCTGGGGGGTGAAGCTGAAGAACAGCACGAGGCCGATATTGGCGCCTCCCCAGATGGCGCCGGCGATCGTCAACGGCAGGATCTGCTCGCCGGGCGGCAGCGCAAGGGAAGGCGCCGGGGCCGGATGGCCGGGCGCAGCCGCTTTTTTCGTAGGAGGCGATCGGTAGGCGAGCATCACCAGGATGAGGCCGAGCGCACAGAGGGCGGCTGCCATGTGCATCACGGCGGGCCATCCGAAATTCATGCCGAGCCAAGGCTGGATGATGAGGCCGGCGGCGATGCCGAAGGGCCAGCTCGCCAATATGACGCCCATCGCGAACACGATCTCGCGGCCGGCGAACCAGTCCGTCGCCATCTTGGTGATGACCTGATTGAACAGGATCGCGCCCGTGCCGCTGACGAGCCGGCCGGCGAATGCGGTTGCGAAGTTTCCGCTCACGCCCAGCAGGAGGCCGCCGCCCACCATCAGGCATAGACCGACCGCGCAGATCGTCTTGTCGCCGAAGCGTTGGATGAAAAGTCCGCCAGGCAGCGATATCAACGCGCCGGGAAGGAAATAAAGCCCGATCAGAAGCCCGATCTCAGCATAGTTGATCGACAGGCTCGCGGGCAGAAGCGGCGCGACCGAAGCGATCGACTCGAACTGGAACCCCATCGCGGTTCGCGCCAGGAACAAGACGCAAAGGATGATCCATCGTCGATCCATTGCTGTTCTTCCCCCCCGAGAACCGGGGTGTGACCGGCAATCGGGCGCGTCCCATTCCCACAGGATAGACCATGAAGCCATGGTTACGGCAAGCCCTGGCGCTCGCCGGTCGGGGGCTCCGAATTCAAGGTGCTCCTTCTCCCGCAAGCTTGCGGGAAGGGCGCGCCGGACCGGTCGTGGCGATGTAGCTCGAAAGCCCCTCGACCATGGCGTCGAAGACGACGCGGCAGCGCAGGCTCGCCCGCAAATCCTCGTGCATGACCACATAGGTTTCAAGCCCGAGCGCGAAGAGCTCGGGCAAGAGATGGACCAGCTCCTTGTCGCGGCGGCCGAGCCCGGTTTGGCAAACGCCGATTCCGAAGCCGGCCCTAATCGCAGCGAGTTGGGCAAGGTCGCTGTCCGCCCGCAAGGCGAACATGCCGCGGTGGAGGGCGAAGCCGCGTTCGCGCAAAGCGCGCGCCGACGCCGTCTCCCGATCGAAACCGATCAAGGCGTGGGACACAAGCTCGTCCATCGTGCCGGGCGTTCCGTGCCGTTCGAGATAAGATCGGTGAGCGTAAAGTCCCAATGGAACCTCGCCGACGCGCCGCGCCACGAGCGCGGCTTGCGTCGGGCGGACCATGCGGATGGCGATGTCGGCGTCTCGCCGCAGCAAATCCTCGTTCCGGTTCGAGAGCACGAGCTCGATGACTATGTTGCGATGGGTTTCGTGCAGCTCGGTGAGAATGGGAGGCAACACCTCGGTGCCGATCACCTCGCTTGCGGTGATGCGCACCGTGCCGTGCGCCTCATGGCCATGTCCGGAGGCGGCTCGCAGAAGGGCCTGCGCGCTCGCCGCCATGGCCTGCGCAAGGGGGCGCAGCTCGGTTGCGGCCTCGGTCGCGACGAGCCCCTGCGGCGAGCGCGTGAAGAGCGCTACGCCGAGCGCCTGCTCGAGCGCCGCGATATGCCTGCCGATGGTCGGTTGTGTCAGATCGAGCTCGCGCGCCGCGCCAGACAGCGATCCCTCACGCAGCACTGCGAGGAAGGAGCGATAGAGCTCCCAGCCAGGATCCACGGCAGCCATGCGATAATGTAT
>JBIOEK010000259.1:0-6044 GCA_044445925.1 Hyphomicrobiales bacterium | reverse complement strand
GGATCGCCCTTCGGCTCGAGCTCGGGAACGAGCGACGCCTCGATCCTCGGACAGGGAGGGGAAGGCTTCGGCGGGCGAGGCTCGGGAGCGCAAGACTTCAGTGGGATCGAGTCCGCGGACCGCCAGGACGGTTCCGTGCGGAGCGGCGACAATGCCGGCAAGTTCGACCAGGGCCGGGGAGCCGATCCCGCCTATGACCGTTCGCGGGACGACCGCCCGCAGGACGATCTCGCAAGCGATCACGACCAGAATGACGGCGGCTTTTCCGACGATTCGGGCTTCTCGGGCGACGATCCGGGATTTTCCGGCGACGTTTGAAGCTGCCGCCAGATAGCCGAATAGTACCGGGAATCATAAAAGGCCGTTACGTGGGTCATAGTGCGCCAAACCCTCCCCCGCTTCGCGTGTGAGGGATAAGGCGCTCAGCCGCAATTCGTATGCCGGCTCCGCCAAGGACGTGTGAGTGTCGTCGCGCTGCGCGGAGGAGGGACAAAGCCCGGCGCGGCTCATTCTCTTGTGAAAGTTGGTAATAGGAGCTGGCGAGGCCGCTTTGCCGCCGTCGGCGCAGAGCGGCGCGCCCGATGGCGGCGCCGTGCCCTGCTGCATCAAGCCTGTCTGGCACGACGCCGCGCACCATCAAGCCTTGCTACATGACGAGCACCGGCGTCCCGACCTTGACGCGCCCATAGAGGTCGACGACGTCGTCGTTGAGCATGCGGATGCAGCCCGAGGACACCGCCTTGCCGATGGTTTCCGGCTCGTTGGTGCCATGGATGCGGTAAAGGCTCGATCCGAGATACATGGCGCGCGCGCCCAGCGGATTCTCCGGCCCGCCATCCATATGGGAGGGCAGATCGGGCCGGCGCTTGAGCATCTCGGACGGGGGCGTCCAGCCCGGCCATTCGGCCTTGCGGGTGACCGTCTTCATGCCGGCCCATTCGAAGCCCGGCCGCCCGACGCCGATGCCGTAGCGCAAGGCGCGCCCTTGCGGCTCGATCAAATAGAGGAACTTGTGAGGCGTATCGATCACGATCGTGCCCGGCCGCTGCGGCCCGTGATACTCGACTTCCTGCCGGCGAAATTGCGGCTCGGGCTCCGACAGGACCGGACGCTGATAGGCGTTGGGCTGCGCGGGCGGCACCGCATAGGCCATCCTGGAGCCCGGTTCGGAGGCCGCTCCGGCGGGCGCGCCGTAACGGATGGATGGACGCGCATAGGAGGAGGCCGGCCCATAGGCCGGTTGCGGAGCGGCCCCGGGCGCGAAGCCCGTGGCCAGGAGCTCGATCAGCCCCCCGCCGAGATTGGCGCCTTGATTGGGCTCTACCGGACGCCACGCCGGGGGCGGCGCACCGGCAGGCCCGCCATAGCCATAGTCGGGCGTCGGTGAAGCGGGCGGATGGCTGTACTGCGCTTGTGCCCGCGAGGCCGCGAACGGCAGCGACGCGAGGATCAGAAGCGGGAACGCAAACATGTGTCGCATGGGACTTCACTCGTGGAAAAGGAGCTCATCTGACGCGCAAGGCTTCCGAGATACCGGCTTGCCGCGCCGCGCGAGTGTGCTCGATTTCCGCCCGCTAAATCATGAATGAAATCGGGAATACTCTATTAGCGAATACATTTTCCGTTAGGTTTTGTTTTTAACCTTGATTGGACGTTAACGGCGCCGTCGACGAAGAATTAAGGTTAAGCGATCGTGGACTAGGCGGTCACGAGCGCGAGCGCGAAACCGTCATAGCCCTTGCTGCCGACCGTCTGAATGGCTGTCGCAGTGACGCGCTTCTCGGCGGCCACGAGCTCGTTGAAGCGGCGAATGCCCTGGATGCTCGGATCGCGGCTCCTGGCCTGCGCCACCGCTCCGTCGCGCACCACATTGTCGGCGATGATCAAGCTTCCGGGCCGCGAGAGCGCGAGCGCGAACTCGAAATAGCGCGGGTTATTGGGCTTGTCGGCGTCGATGAAGATCATGTCGAACGGCCCTTCCCGCGCCTTCACGAGCAGGGCCAAGCTGTCGAGCGCAGGGCCGAGGCGGACTTCCACGATGTCGGAGAGCCCGGCGCGCGCGATATTGGCGCGCGCCACCTGCGCATGCCGCGCTTCGGTCTCGAGCGTGACCAGGCGCCCATCGACCGGCAGAGCCCTCGCGAGCCAGATCGTGGAATAGCCGCCGAGCGTGCCGATCTCGAGGATGCGGCGCGCGCCCTGCATACGGGCGAGCAGCATGAGGAGCTTGCCCTGGTTCGGCGCCACATTGATGGCCGGCAGGCCCGCCTCGTGGCTCGCGCTCAGCGCCGCCTCGAGCACCGGATCTCGCGGCACGAAGAGCTCGGCGAAATATTCGTCGACTTGCGTCCATTGCGCTAGGGTCATCTGAGCAGGATGGGCTTTTGTTGATGGGACAGAGACCGTCCGATGCGTTCTCGCATAGTGCAATCCGCGAGATCGAGCCACCCGTTTCGGCGAGGACAGGCCTTCGTGGTCATGCGTCGGCCTCGCTTCAGGCGGCGCGCTTCGCCGCCCCGGCCGCGAGCCAATCCTCGATCCTCTCTTCGCCGTTCTTCGCGAAGCGCAGGATGCGCGTGCCCCTGTCACGCCCGACCCAACCTCGCTCCTCGACGCAAGCGAAGATCGCGGCGCCGAGCGCGCCCCCGAGATGATGGCGCCGCTCGCTCCAATCGAGGCAAGCGCGGCACAAAGGCCGCCTTGCATGCTCGAGGGCCGCAATGTCGACGCCCCGCGCGGCGAAGAATGCCCGCCCGGAATCGGTGATCCGCAACGCTTCTCCGTCACGCCTTATGAGCGCCGCCTCGAGAAACCGCTCGAGCATGACGACAGCGAGCTTGCCGGCGAGATGGTCGTAGCACGAGCGCGCATGGCGCAGCTCCGGATCTCGCGGGCCCGGCCTCGTGCGCATATGGCCGGCGCGCGCCGCCAAGGGACACAGGGCTTCAATCGCCACGGACACATCCGCGTCGGCGAGGCGGACATAGAGGTGGCGTCCCTGGCGCTCGACCGCGACGAGGCCGTGGCGCTTCAACCTCGAGAGATGGCTGCTCGCGGTCGCGAGCGTGATCCCCGCCTCGGATGCGAGCTCGGACGCAGTGAGGGCGATGCCGCCCATGAGCGCCATCAGCATGGCGGCGCTCCCCGGATTGCCGATCAGCGCCGCAATGATCGAGATGTCGGGTCCTTCGCGCATAGTTTGATTTTATTCAAACTGTCGGCGCGGGTCAATATGCTACCCCCTTCGGCGACGGCCGGATTGGCGGTTCGCGGAGGATGAGCAATGACGCTTGACCCGAGCCTCGATGGCCGCACCGAGACCTCGCTACGCTATCGCGGCTGGCGCGTGGTCTTCGTCTGCTTCGTCATGGCGACCTTCAGCTGGGGATTCGGCTTCTACGGCCAGGGCGTGTTTCTCGCGGAGCTGCCGAGCCGGCACGGCTGGCCGACCTCGCTGGTCGCGACCGCCATCACCTCCTACTACCTCGTCAGCGCCGTGCTGGTCGCCTTCGTCAGCGACATCCTGCGCCGTCTCGGGCCGAAAGGCATGGTGCTTGCCGGCATAGCCTGCCTCAGCACCTCGACGGCCTCGCTCCCCCTGATCGCGGCGCCCTGGCAGCTGTTCGCGGCCTTCCTGGTCATGGCCTTCGGCTGGGCCGCAATGAGCCTCGGCGCGATCACCAACCTGTTGGGCCTGTGGTTCGATCGCAGGCGCGGCCTCGCCATCAGCCTGGCCCTGAACGGCGCGAGCTTCGCGGGCATCGTGGTCGCTCCTTCGCTGGCGCTGCTCACGGCGTCGATCGGCTTTACCCAGGCGGTGCTGCTGGCGGTCGCCGCGATGGTCGTCACTCTCACGCCGCTGACCCTCCTGTGGATCGACCGCGCGCGCCATCTCGAAGCCGGAGCCGAGGCGCCGAGCGCGAGGAAGGCTGAGGCGCGCTGGACCAAGACGCTGGCCTTGCGCAGCCTCCATTTCTGGGGGGTCACTGGGACCTTCGCGATCGCCCTCCTGGTCCAGGTCGGCTTCATCGTGCACCAGATGGCCTTTCTCGAGCCGATGCTCGGCCGCGCGCAGGCCGGCGTGGCGCTCGGCGTCACGGCAGGCATGGCGCTCCTCGGGCGCATCGGCCTCGGCGCGATCATCGACCGTCTCGATCAGCGCCTCGCAACCGCGATGTCGCTCGCGAGTCAAGCGGCTACGCTGCTCATCCTGACGCAGACGACGAGCAGCGTCGCGCTGCTCGCAGCCTGCGCTATCTTTGGTGCCTCGGTCGGCAACGTCATCACCCTGCCCTCCCTCATCGTGCAGCGCGAATTCGAAGCGGCCTCGTTCGGGCTGCTGGTCGGATTGTCGACGGCGATCTGCCAGATCGTCTACGCCGCTGGCCCGGGGCTCCTCGGCCTCCTGCGGGATCTGACCGGCGGCTACGCGCTGCCGTTCTGGATCTGCGCCGCGCTCGATCTCGCGGGCGCCGCCATCATCATGCTGGGGCGCGGGGCGAGCCCGGGACGCATAGGGGGGATTTCCAATATGGGTCTTGAGGTGTGCGAGAGCCGGCGATAACACCACAAGTCCGCAGAGTCGGCAGGTGGCGTTTCGTCTCATGCGAAAGGCAGCCAAGCGAGGTCCAAATGACTAGGGGCGTACAATTCAAGACAGTCATCGTCGCAGCCTTTGCGGCGCTCATGTGGATGGCCGGGGAAGCGCGCGCTGCGCAATGCGGCAGCACGGCGGCCGGCTTCGAGGCGTGGAAACAGCAGTTCGCCGATGAAGTGCGGGCAAGGGGCGTCGGCGCCTCCGCGATCGCAGCCCTCATGACGACTACCTATTCGACCGCAGCGATCGCGGCCGACCGCGGCCAGCGAAGCTTCAGTCTGTCGCTCGAGCAGTTCATGGCCAAGCGCGGCGGCTCAGCCATCGTGGCGCGCGGGCGCGCGCTCAAGCAATCCCAAGCGGCGCTGTTCGCCTCCATCCAGCAACGCTTCGGCGTCCCACCCGGGGTTCTCCTGGCCATTTGGGGAATGGAGACGGGCTTCGGGAGCCAGCACGGGTCGCAACACGCGCTCTCGGCCGTGGCTACTCTCGCTTATGACTGCCGCCGGACGGCCTTTTTCACCGACCAGCTCAACGCAGCTCTGACGCTGATCGGTCGCGGCGCTCTCTCGGCGAGCGCGCGCGGCTCCATGGCCGGCGAGATCGGCCAGACACAGTTCCTGCCCAAGACCATGCTGGAGTACGGCACCGGCGGAAGCCTCGACAACGCGGCCAACGCGCTCGCATCGACGGCAAACTTCCTGAAAGCCCATGGCTGGCGGGCGGGCGGAGGATACCAGCCAGGCGAAGCCAATTTCGGGGCGATCCAGGCATGGAATGCCGCTACCGTCTACCAGCGGGCCATCGCGATCATCGGCAAGCAGATCGACGGATGAGAAGGCGCCTCTAACAAGCGATAAAGGAGGCTGCATCGGCAATGCGGGCGCCTTGACGCAGGCCGGCGTCGGGGCGAAAAGCCCGCTGCGGCGCCGCTGCGAGATCAGGAAAAGCCTCATGTCCTCAAACGCGACCACAGGGAAAGAGGCGCTCACGGCGCGGCGTTCCGGCGCGCTCACCGGGCGGGTTCGCGTGCCGGGCGACAAGTCGACCTCGCATCGCGCCCTGATCCTCGGCCTACTCTGCATCGGCGAGACCAAGATCGAAGGCCTGCTCGAAGGCGAGGACGTGCTGCGCACGGCGCAGGCCTGCCGCGAGCTCGGAGCCTCGGTCGAGCGCCGGGCGGAAGGAAGCTGGCGCGTGCGCGGGGTCGGCATCGGCGGCCTCGCGGAGCCGCGGGCGACGCTCGATTTCGGCAATGCCGGAACCGGCGTCAGGCTAATGATGGGCGTGGTCGGCGGGCATCCGATCACCGCGACCTTCGACGGCGACGCCTCGCTGCGCAAGCGGCCGATGCGGCGCATCCTCGACCCCTTGGCGCTGATGGGCGCGCAGGTCGAGGCGCAGGCGGACGGCGGCCGCTGCCCGATCAGGCTCGCGGGCGCGCGCCACG
>JBIOEK010000258.1:0-6047 GCA_044445925.1 Hyphomicrobiales bacterium | reverse complement strand
GGCTGGCGGGGCGGCGGCGCCCAGCCCGAAGGTCACGCCGTGCCCGAGGCCGATGCCGCAACCCTCGAGCTTCTCGATGGCGTGCGCGCCCGCGGCCCGATCTGGCGAAGGGTGAGCTGACCGACGGCCTGACGCTCATCCCAGCCTCAACCCGTCTTCGCGGGCTTCTTGAAGGCCGCGAGCGCCTTGAATTGTGCCGAAGTCTTGTAATGCGCATCGAGCGGGTAGCAGCCCGATACCAAGCCGTTGCGCGGCGCCGTGGTGCAATCGCTGAAGGTGCGGCAGAAGCGCTTCTTCTGCACGCCACGGCCCTCGAGGATGTCGCGCGGCAATTCCGGATAGGCGAGGATCATGCGGCCGAGCCCGACGAGATCGGTCCAGCCCATCCGCACCACGGCTTGCGCCACGTTCGGGAAATATTCCTGCAGATAGGTGTAGCCTGATCCCATCAGGCAAAAATCCGGGAAGCGCTGCTTGAGGCGCCGCACCACGTCGAGATGCCGCATCACGCCGATGAGCGGGTCCTCGGGCGGAAAATAGCCGTCCGATGGCGGGTAGATGGCAGGCCGCGTGACATGCGGGTTGTAGTAGGGGCTGGCGAGCGTCACGTTGACGAAGCGGATATCGAGGCCGCGCATGATCTCGAACAGGGCGAAGGGCTCGGCGAGATCCATCTCGACGGGATTTTCCTGATCGACGCCGAAGGCATAGGCATAAGGCAGGAGGGCGGCGAACTCCTCGGGCGTTCCCGGGCCGAGCGCGCCCGGCTTCGAGCGGACGGGATCGGGCCGGAAGGGCACGACGTCGATAGCGCTCAGCCTCACCCCGATGCCGAGCCCCGGGGCCTCGGACCTGATGCCCTCGACGATCTCGCGCAGGAACCGGGCGCGGTTCTCGAGGCTGCCGCCATAGGGGCCCTGCCGCGTATGGGCGCTGAGGAACTCATGCGCCAGATAGCCATGGCAATGCTTGATGTCGACGAAATCGAAGCCGCAATGGCGCGCGCGCTTGGCGGCCTCGACATAACGCTCGACCAGGCGCCGGATCTCGTCGTCGCCGATCACCGGCCGATCCGCCGGGTAGCCGAATTTCCGGTCGAGCAAGGGATGCCGATAGGCGATCACCGGCTCGAACCTCTTGTGATCCTTCGGCTTGCAAAAGCGTCCCGAATGGGTGAGCTGCAGGCCGATCACCAGGCCCTCGTCGCCGCCCGTCGCCTCGCGATGGGCGGCGATCAAGGTGTCGCGCAGGCCGGCGATCGCCGCTTGCGTATGCTTTGCCATCACCAGCTGGTTGGGATTGGCGCGCCCCTCGGGCTGGACCGCGACCGCCTCGCCGCCCCAGATCAGCTTGCCCCCGCTCAGGCCGAAGCGCCGCCAGCGCCGCACGGTGTTCTCGCTCGGGCGCCCGTCGAGCTCGCCGTCCCAGCCCTCCATCGGCTGGACGGCGAGGCGATTGCCGATCTTCATGCCGGCGATCTCGATCGGGGCTGCGAGCGGAGAGGCCGGACCGCTCGCCACGATGTCGTCGCAGGGCATGTCGGCACCGATCGAAGCGAGATGGGCGCGAAACCCGGCAACGCTGCCGAACGAGCCGACCTTTGGAAATTCGCCGAATTTCATGACCGGCCTCGCCCTGTCGAGGAGAAGGAATTTTGCTTATGTAACCAGTTAGTTACAACATGTGGGAGGAGGGCTTGTCAACCGAGCAGTTTCGTCATGGGCGGGCCAGTTCTTGAGCAAAGAATCGGCCAGGCCATGACGGACAGCGCAGCTCACGCCCTCAGATAGGCGAGGATCACCTCGACCACATGCTTGCGGCGCAGCTTGTTCTCGGCAGCGGTCGCGAGCTTGCGCCCGAAGGCCGTCGACAGCGTCGGCGCGTTGGAGAAGTAGAAATAGCTCAGCGCCGATATGGAGATGTAGAGGTGCAGGGGATCGACGCCGCGGCGCACCGCGCCTTGGCGCACGCCGCGCTTCAGCAGGCGGCCGATCGTCAAGACGAGCGTCGCATGCATCTCCCGCAAGCGATCCGAGCCCTTGAGGTAGTGCGCGTCGAGCATGTTCTCGCCGTTCAACAGGGCGATCGTCATGGGGTTCTCGACATAGTAGTCGAACTTGAATTCGGCGAGCTTGCGGATGCCGTCCAAGGGCTCGAGATGGTCGAGCGCCAGCGCCATCTCGCTGTCGCGCATATCCCGATAGGCGCGCTCCAGCACGGCGGTGTAGAGCCCTTCCTTGCTGGCGAAATAGTAGTAGATCATGCGCTTATTGGCGCCCGAGGCCCTAGCGATCGCGTCGACCCTTGCTCCGGCGAAGCCCTTCTGGGCGAATTCTGCCGCCGCCGCCGCTAGAATCTTCGACCTCGTCCCGTCGGCGTCGCGCTGCGCCTGCTTGGCGAGAGCACCGGCGCGCGCCTCGACGGGGGCCGAGCCGACAAGCCTGCCCTTCCCGACCGAGCGCAGGGGCTTTGCCCCGATGAGAACCTGATCCATCGGCCGACATTAACCGATCCAGGCGCGAATGTCCCTGCGTGACACCCATTCCGGCTGATGGCGCGTAGGGGATCGGGGAGCTGCGTTCCAGTTCATTTCAGGGCAACGCAATCCGAGAGGCTTCGGCCTCGTCCGGAGGAAACATTTCTCTCATCCCCACCGACGGCGATGGAAATTTTCCCTTTGCTCCTGGCCCGGGAGAAGGCCGGAGATTCACGCATGGCTGTCGAGCGAGATCGCGAGTTGATTGGCGTTAAACATCTAGTTAGTTACGCCTCCGCAAAGTCGTACCCGCCCAGGCGATCCGGCAGGCGGGCGGAAATCGGAGCACCATCGCGCATGAGCAGCATCGACCGGGAGCGGGTGCTCGACGTCCATCACTGGACCGACACCCTCTTCAGCTTCTCGACCAGCCGCAGCCCCGCCTTCCGCTTCGAGAACGGGCAATTCACGATGATCGGCCTCGACATCGAGGGGCGGCCATTGCTGCGCGCCTACAGCATGGCGAGCGCCAATTACGAGGAGAAGCTCGAATTCTTCAGCATCAAGGTTCCGGACGGGCCCTTGACCTCGCGGCTCCAGCATTTGCGGGAGGGCGATACGGTCCTCGTCAACCGGAAGGCGACGGGAACGCTCATCCATGGCAACCTGATCGCCGGGCGCACGCTCTATTTGCTCGGCACCGGGACCGGCCTTGCCCCGTTCCTCAGCATCATCAAGGATGCCGATACCTATGATCGCTACGACAGGATCGTGCTGGTGCATGGCTGCCGCCAGGTGGCCGAGCTCGCCTATGGCGAGTTCATCCAGCGCGAGCTGCCGAACCACGAATTCCTGGGCGACCTGGTGCGCGGCAAGCTCGTCTACTACCCGACCGTGACCCGCGAGCCGTTCCGCAATCGCGGCCGCCTGACCGATCTCATCACCTCGAACACGCTTACCGACGAGCTCGGCTTGCCGCCGCTCGATCGCCGGCATGACCGGGTGATGATGTGCGGCAGCCCCGCGATGCTGGGCGATTTGCGCGCCATCCTCGACGAGCGCGGCTTCGCCGAAGGCAGCCATGCGGCGCCCGGACATTATGTGGTCGAGCGGGCCTTCGTCGAGAAGTAGGGCAGGCTCTTCCTCTCTCGATCTCCCCTCTCGATCTCCCCCTCTCGATCTTGGCGGCAGAAGGTGCTTCATCCGCGGAGCGGCCGGCGCTATCATCATACGGGATACGGGAGAAACCCGAATGGAGCCTGCGTCATGACGATCCTGCCTCACCGCGCGCTCGGGGAGAGCGGGCTCAGCGTATCCGCGCTCGGCCTTGGATGCATGTCCTTTTCCGGCGTCTACGGTCCGAGCGATGACGAGGCCGCGCTCGGCGTGATCCATGCGGCCCTCGACCGGGGCGTCACGTTCTTCGACACGTCCGACATGTATGGCTGGGGCCACAACGAGACGCTTGTCGGGCGGGCGCTCGGCGCCAGACGATCCGGCATCGTGCTCGCCACGAAATTCGGCCAGACGCGTCGCGAGGGCGGCAGCAACGGGGTCGATGGGCGGCCTGCCTATGTGAAGCAAGCCTGCGAGGCGAGCCTGAAGCGTCTCGGCACCGAGGTCATCGACCTCTATTACCAGCACCGCGTCGATCCCGCGGTTCCGATCGAGGACACTGTGGGCGCCATGGCGGAGCTCGTAGGCCAGGGCAAGGTGCGCGCGCTCGGCCTGAGCGAAGCGCGTCCGCAGACGATCCGCCGCGCCCATAAGGTGCACAAGGTCGCCGCGGTGCAGAGCGAGTTTTCCCCGCTCTATCGCGTCGAGGCCGAGGAGACGCTGCGCACCACGCGCGAGCTCGGCATCGCCTTCGTCGCCTACTCGCCGCTCGGCAGGAGCCTGCTCGCCGGCGCGCTTGCGAGCCCCTCAGAGATGAAGGCGGACGATCCGCATCGTCGCCATCCCCGCTTCGCCGAGGGAAATCTGGCGCGCAACCTGGAACTGATCGAGCCCCTGCGGGCGATGGCCGGCGAGAGGGGCTGCACGCTCGGGCAGCTCGTCCTCGCCTGGCTGTCGGCGCAGGGTCAGGACATCGTGCCGATCCCCGGCACCAAGCGCGTGGAACGGCTCGTCGAGAATCTCGGCGCCCTGTCGCTTCGCCTGTCCCCGGCCGAGGTCGAGCTCATATCGCAGATGGTGCCGGCGGGCTCGGCCTCGGGCCTTCGCTATCCCGAAGGGGCGATGAAGGCCGTCTATCTCTGAATCCATCGGAGGTTCGTCGCGTCGCCCGCGTCACTAAGGAAGGATCGCCACGGCCCGCGTCCAGCCCGCGGAGCCGCGATGCACCTTGACTGGAAAGCATGCGACCTCGAATCCGTCGGCCGGCAGCGCTTCCAGATTGTGCAGCTTCTCGAGATGGCAATAGCCGATCTCACGCCCGGCGCGGTGCCCTTCCCAGATCAACGAGACGTCGCCCGTCGCCGCGACCTTGCGGCGCGTATGGGAAAAGGGCGCGTCCCAGCTCCAGCCGTCGGTTCCGACAAGACGGACGCCCTGCTCGAGCATCCACAAGGTCGCGGCTTTGCCCATGCCGCACCCCGAATCGACATAGTCGTCCTCGCCGTAGCGAGTGCCGGCACGCGTATTGACCACCACGATCTCGAGCGGCTTGAGGTCGTGGCCGATGCGCTCGAGCTCGGCCCGGACGTCGCGTGGCGTGGCGACATAGCCATCCTCGAAGTGGCGGAAGTCGAGCTTCACCGCCGGCTGGAAGCACCATTCGAGCGGCACCTCGTCGATGCGCATCGACGGCTCGCCGCCCGGCGTGAAGCGATGATTCATCGATGAGAAATAATGGTAGGGCGCGTCGAGATGCGTGCCGTTATGCGTCGAGATCGCGCAACGCTCGATGGCGCAATATTCGCCGTTGGGCAAGGCATCCACCGGCACCCCGAAATATGCGGCGATCTGAGGGGCCGTCGCGTGGTGATCAAGATAGTCGATCTTTGGCTCCAATGACGGCGGGTCGCTGGCAATGCCGGCCTCGAGCGGAACCGAGATATCGATGATGCGGCGGGCCATGTCAGGTCCTCTGGAGTGAACGCGGTACTGGCTCTCTACGGCGAGGCTGCCGGCCATTCGATTGCCGGGCCGACCACGCCGCGGCATTCGCCGAAGCCGATCGAGGTGAAGCCCTGGCGCTCGGCCCGGGCGCGGAAGATCACCTCGTCGCCATCCTCGAGCCAACTTCGCGTCTCGCCATTCGGCAAGACGAGGGGCTTTGTTCCGCGCGCCGTGATCTCGGCGAGGCAGGCGCGGCTCTCATCGGACGGCCCCGAGGTGGTGCCGCTGCCGATGATGTCGCCGGGCACGAGATTGCAGCCATTGCTCGCATGGTGCGTGACCATCTGGGCAAAGGTCCAATACATATGCTTGAAATTGGTGCTCGTGATCCGCGCCGGCGCCTGCCGGCTCTCGCGCATATGCTGGGTGAGCAGGAAGGCGCGAAGCTTGAGATCGATGCCGCCCTTCTCGCTCTCGTGCTTCGAGGTGAGATAGGCGAGCGGGGCGGGAT
>JBIOEK010000257.1:0-6074 GCA_044445925.1 Hyphomicrobiales bacterium | reverse complement strand
CGTCAAACACATGGCCATGAACCTCGTGCGAAATCCAAAGGACAAGCACAGCCTCAAGGTCCGCCGCAAACTCGCAAACCTCAGTCCCGACTATCTTGAAAATCTGATACGCCAAACCGCCTCGTTAACCTGAAGCGATTCACCTGCCTTTGTGCGCGAGATCGCTCGGTTCGGTCGCGTTTCGCCATTTTCCCGCTTGCCGCGTGACCCCTTCCGTGAGCTAATCGCTGCGAATCACCGTCAAAGGCAGGAAATGCCTTCGCATTTCGCCCTTAGCTCAAGTTTTTTGGCCCAACTCTCGAATTGACGCGCGCGGCGCACCCAAATTCGCGAGCAGGATCGAGGGTCGACCCTCGATACAAGCGGGAGCACTTCGATGACGACGACACGTCGCAGCTTCGTTCAGGGAAGCCTCGCCACGACGCTCGTTGCCGCGCCCGCCATCGTCCGGGCCCAGGTCGCACCCGCGCAAGCCAAGACGCTCAGGGCCGTCATGCAGGGAGATCTGCGCTCCTTCGATCCCATCTGGACGACGGCGAACATCACGTCCTACCATGGCGGCCTGATCTACGACACGCTGTTCGGGGTGGACGCCAACGACAAGCCGCAGCCCCAGATGGTGGAGAGCTTCGGCCCTTCCGACGATCAGCTCAGCTGGACCTTCAAGCTGCGCGACGGCCTCAAATTCCATGACGGCTCGCAAGTCACCGCGGCCGATTGCACCGCCTCGATCCGCCGCTGGGCGGTGCGCGACGGCGCCGGCCAGCACATGTTCTTGCGGGTCAAGGACATGAGCGCCAAGGACGACAAGACCTTCACCATCGCCTTCAAGGAACCCTATCCGCTGATTCTCGACGCCTTCGCCAAGACCAACACCCCGGTTCTCTACATCATGCGCAAGAAGGAGGCCGAAACCGACCCGATGCAGCAGGTGACGGCGTATGTCGGCTCGGGTCCCTTCATCTTCAACACCAAGGAGACGAAGCAGGGCGCGTCCTATGTCTATGACCGCAACCCGAACTATGTGGCGCGGGCCGAGCCCGTCTCCGGCTTGGCGGGCGGCAAGGTCGCCAAGCTCGACCGCGTCATCTTCGACAATGTGGCGGACGACCAGACGGCCATCGCGGCGCTGCAGAACGGCGAGATTGATTTCTACGAGGTGCCCCCGATCGACCTCATCGATCAGCTCGAGGCGGACAAGAACATCCATGTCGAGGTCTTGAACAAGACCGGCCAGATGGTCTGGTGCCGGATGAATTGGCTGTATCCGCCCTTCAACAACGTCAAGGCGCGCCAGGCGATGCTCTATCTCGTCAACCAGCTCGACGTGATGAAGGCCTCCTTCGGCAACCCGAAATATTACCGCTCCTGCGGCTCTTATTTCGGTTGCGGCACGGCGATGGAGAATGCCGAGAACATGGCCTGGTTCAAGGATGCGCCCGACAAGAAGAAGGCGGCGCAACTCTTCAAGGAATCCGGCTATGACGGGCGGCCCGTCGTCATCCTCCAGCCGACCAATTTCGCCGTCTTCAACACCGCCGACCAGCTTCTCGCCCAATGGCTGAAGGAGATCGGGGTCAACGCGCAGCTCGCGGCTTCCGATTGGGGCGGCGTGATCACCCGCCGCGCCGTGCGCGAGCCGCCCGAGAAGGGCGGCTGGAACATCTTCGTCACCTCGGCATCGGGAGCCTCGTTCGGCAACCCGATCACGCTCGCCGGCCATGCGGCGAATGGCGACAAGGCCTGGTTCGGCTGGCCGTCGAACGAGTTGCACGAGCAATTGCGCGACAAATGGGCGAAGGCCCAGCCGCAGGACAGGCTCGCGGTCGCAAAGGAGATCCAGAAGAACGCCTGGGACTTCGTGCCCCATGTCTATATGGGGCTCTATCTGCAGCCGGCGGCCTGGCGCGCCAATGTCAAGGGCGTGATCGGCATGCCGGAGCTGGTCCCCTTCTGGAACATCGAGAAGACCTGAGGCGCGGCGGCGGCGTCTCGAGCCGATCGAGCCCGGATGACCCTTGCGCCAGGGGCGTCGATGTGGTGCCGATCCCGCATCGCAACCAGGCGCTCGGCCGCGAGCGCGCGCGGATCGATTGCCTTTCGCCATTTTCCTGCTTGCCGCGTGACTCTATCCGTGAGTTAATCGCGAACATCACCGCCAAAGGCAGGAAATGCCCTCGCATTTCGCCCTTGGCCCAACTCTCGAATTGGCGTGCGGCGCGTGCGCGAAGCTCGAGAGCAGGATCGAGGGCCGAGCCCATCATCGACCCTCGCTAGCGGGAGGACCCACTATGAGAACGACACGTCGCAGCTTCGTCCAAGGAAGCCTCGCCGCCACGACACTCGTCGCCGCGCCCTCAATCGGCCGGGCGCAGGTCGCGCCCGCCAAGGCGAAAACCCTGCAGGCGGTTATGCAAGGCGATCTGCGCTCGCTCGATCCGATCTGGACGACCGCGAACATCACCGCCTATCACGGCGCGCTCATCTACGACACGCTGTTCAGCCTCGATGCCAAGGACAAGCCTCAGCCGCAGATGGTGGAGAGCTTCGCGCGCTCCGAGGATCAGCTCACCTGGACCTTCAAGCTTCGCGACGGCCTCAAATTCCACGACGGCTCGGCGGTGACGGCTGCCGATTGCGTCGCCTCGATGCGCCGCTGGGCGGTGCGGGACGGCGCCGGCCAGCACATGTTCCTGCGGGTCAAGGACACGAGCGCCAAGGACGACAAGACTTTCGTCGTCTCGCTGAAGGAGCGCTATCCGCTGATCCTCGACGCCTTCGCCAAATCGGGAACGCCGCTCCTGTTCATCATGCGCAAGAAGGACGCCGAGACCGATCCGATGCAGCAGGTGGCCGAGCATATCGGCTCGGGCCCCTTCATCTTCAATCAGAACGAGACCAAGATGGGGGCGTCCTACGTCTATGACCGCAACCCCAACTACGTGCCGCGCGCCGAGCCGTCTTCCGGCCTCGCGGGCGGCAAGGTCGCCAAGCTCGACCGGGTGGTCTGGCAGAACGTGGCCGACGAGCAGACCGCGCTCGCGGCCCTGCAGGCCGGCGAGATCGACTTCTTCGAACTGCCACCGGCTGATCTGCTCGAACAGCTCGAATCCGACAAGAACATCAAGGTAGAGGTCCTCAACAAGACCGGCAATGTCGGCTTCATGCGGCTCAATTTCCTGCATCCGCCCTTCAACAACCAGAAGGCGCGGCAGGCGATGCTCTATGTCATCAACCAGCCCGACATCATGAAATCGACCTTCGGCTCGGGGAAATATTGGCGCACCGTCAGCTCGCTCTTCGGCGGCGGCACGCCCATGGAGAATGACGAGAATACGGGCTGGTTCAAGGAGGCGCCCAATATCGCCAAGGCGACCCAGCTCTTCAAGGAGGCGGGCTATGACGGGCGGCCCGTGACCATGCTGCAGGCAACGAACTTCGCCTTCATGAACAACGCGCCCCAGCTCGTGGCGCAATGGCTTCGCCAGGCGGGCGTCAATGCGGAGCTCGCGGCCTCCGATTGGGGCGGCGTGATCACGCGGCGCGCCGTGAAGGAGCCGCCCGAGAAGGGCGGCTGGAACACCTTCACTACTTATGCCTCGGCTGCCAGCATGGCGAACCCGATCACCTATATCGGGGATGCGGCGAATGGCGACAAAGCCTGGTTCGGCTGGCCTTCGAACGAGCTGAACGAGACCTTGCGCGACAAATGGGCGAAGGCCGATCCCGAGGACCGGCTCTCGATCGCCAAGGAAATGCAGAAGAACGCCTGGGACTTCGTGCCCGCGGTCTATCTCGGGCAGTGGACGCAGCCCGCAGCCTGGCGCACCAACGTCAAGGGCATTATCGGCGTGCCCGAGGTGATCCCCTTCTGGAACATCGAGAAGACGTGAGGCGCAACGGCATCATTTCGAGGGAACTTCAGCCGATCGGGCCTCGCGGATGACGGCCTATATCGCCCGCCGTCTTGCCTCGCTCGCCCTCGTCATGGCGCTCGTCGGGGTATGCGTGTTCCTGCTCCTGCATCTCGCGCCGGGAGATCCGGCCGCGATCATCGCCGGCGACAATGCGACGCCCGATCAAATCGTCGCCATCCGCGCCCATCTCGGGCTCGACGATTCGCTCCCCGTCCAATTCCTGCGCTGGAGCACGGCCGTCCTGTCGGGCGATCTCGGCGTATCGATCTTTTCCAACACGCCCGTCGCCACCCTGATCGGCCAGCGCCTCGAGCCGACGATCTCGCTTGCGCTTGCGACGCTTCTGTTCGCGGTGCCGGTGGCGCTCTCGCTCGGCATCCTCGCCGCCTGGAAGGCCGGCAGCGCGATCGACAGGCTGTCGATGGTCATCTCGGTCGCCGGATTCTCGGCTCCAGCCTTCGTGGTCGGCTATCTGATGATCTACGTCTTCGCGGTCACGCTGAAATGGCTGCCGGTGCAGGGCTACGCGCCGATCGCGCTCGGCCTCGAGGATTGGGCGCGCCATCTCGTGCTGCCGGCGCTGACGCTCGGCCTCGCCTATGTGGCGCTCATCGCGCGCATCACGCGAGCCACCATGCTCGACGTGCTCGCCGAGGACTATATCCGCACCGCCAAGGCCAAGGGCGTCTCGACCGGGCCGATGCTGCTGCGTCATGCCCTGCGCAATGCCGGCGTGCCGATCGTCACGGTGATCGGGATCGGCGTCGCGCTGCTGATCGGGGGCGTGGTGATCACCGAGACCGTCTTCAACATTCCAGGCGTCGGAAGGCTCGTGGTCGATGCCGTGTCGAAGCGCGATTATCCCATCATCCAGGGGGTGATCCTGGTGTTCTCCTCGGTCTATGTGGTCATCAATCTCCTGGTCGATCTGTCCTACACGCTGATCGATCCGAGGATAAGCTATTGACGAACGCGCCCGCATTGTCGGCAGCGCCAGGGCAGGCGCTCGCGAAGCCTCGCCCGAAGGCGAGCCCCTGGCGCTTCGTCAGGCGCAACCCCTCGCTCGTCGCCGGCGCGATCATCCTCTCGGCCTTCACGGCGCTGGCGCTCGCCGCCCCCTGGCTGCCGGGCGATCCCTTGACGATGACGCCGAGCCAGAGGCTCGCCTCGCCCGGCGGCGAGTTTCCCTTCGGCACCGATGCGCTCGGCCGCGACGTGCTGGCGCGCACCATCCACGGGGCACGGGTGTCGTTGCTCGTCGGCTTCCTGGTGGCTTCGTCCTCGGTCGCGATCGGGCTCGTCATCGGTCTGATCGCCGGCGCGATCCGCAAGGCCGACGCTCCCCTGATGCGGCTGATGGACGCGCTGATGGCGATCCCGGCGATCCTGCTCGCCATCGCTCTCGTCTCGCTGACGCGCGCCAGCGTCACGACGGTCGTCATCGCCATCACGATCCCTGAGATTCCGCGCGTGGTGCGCCTGGTGCGCTCGGTCGTGCTCAGCGTGCGCGACCTGCCCTATGTGGAAGCCGCGATCGCCGGCGGAGCGCGCCTGCCCAAGATCATCCTGCGCCACATCCTGCCCTCGACGGTGCCGCCGCTGATCGTGCAGGCGACCTATGTCTGCGCTTCCGCCATCCTGGTCGAGGCGACGCTCTCCTTCCTGGGCGCCGGCTCGCCCCCGGAAATCCCGAGCTGGGGCAATATGATCGCCTCCTCGCGGCTCTATCTGGCCCGCGCGCCCTGGACCATCTTCTGCCCGGGTGTCGCGCTGGCGCTGGTGGTGCTCGCGGTCAACCTCGTCGGCGACGGCTTGCGCGATCGCCTCGATCCGCGCCTGGCGCGGCGCATGTGAGGGCCAGGTGAGCGAGACGCTCCTATCGGTGCGCGGCCTGACGACGCATTTCTTCAATATCGACGGCGTCACGCGCGCCGTCGAGGGGCTGAGCTTCGACATCGCGGCCGGCGAGACGCTCGGAATCGTGGGCGAATCCGGCTCAGGAAAAACCATCACCGCCCACGCTGTCAAGGGCCTGCACCCGCCCGCCGCCATCGACAGGGGCGAAATCACTTTCCAGAATGGCGACGGAGCGCCCGCAGATCTGACCGCGCTGCCCGCCGATGAGTTGCGGCAACTTCGCGGCTCGCGCATCGCCAT
>JBIOEK010000256.1:0-6085 GCA_044445925.1 Hyphomicrobiales bacterium | reverse complement strand
TGCTCGAGGCACTCAACCGCGGGTGACCTTCCGGGACATCACTGCACATCGGACTACCAAGGTCAGACGAGCCAAATACCGATTCGCTCCATAATCTAACATTGCCGCAGCCGAAACAAAGCCCCAAATCGAAGTTGCGAACAAGGATCGGATTGACGCCCGTTTCAGCCTCGCTGATATCAACGACGTCACGCAAATATTTGTTTTACCGAAATTTCTCATGGCGAACCGGTTGCCGCTTCGCTGGAAGATGCCTAGTTGACACGCCGGGCCAAGAGGGCGGCGAGGCGAGCCAACACGGGTCCGGCTTCGGTGTCGAAGCGTTCCGACGCCTCATCGTCGAGACCGGTCTCGCCGCGATTGAGGATGAGGAAGACGGCGCCGTTGTCGCGCGCCAATAGCGGCAAGCCCGCAGCCGGATAGACGACGAGAGAGGAGCCGATGGCGAGCATCATGTCGGCTCCGTGGGCCGCCAGGGTCGCCCGGCGCATCTCTTCCTGGGGCATCGCCTGGCCGAAGGAGATGGTCGCCGATTTGACGATCCCGCCGCAGGCCTCGCAGCGCGGCGCGCGATGCTGGTTTTCGATGCTGCGCCGGCACAGCGCGAGCTCATGACGCATGCCGCAATCGAGGCAGCGCGCATAGGTGCCGTTGCCATGCAGCTCGATAATTCTTTCGACTGGAATGCCGGCATTCTGATGCATGTTGTCGATGTTCTGCGTGATCACGGTGTCGACGACCTCCTCGCGCACCAAATGCGCCAGGGCCAGATGACCGGCACCGGGAGCCGCTCCCCTGTAATGATCGTCGAGCACGAATTTGCGCCGCCAGGCTTCGAGCCGACACTCCTCGCTCGCGAGGAATTGATCAAAGGGCAGAGGCGGATTTGAGAGCCAGGGGCTGCCGGGGGAGCGGAAATCGGGAATGCCGCATTCGGTCGACATGCCGGCGCCCGTCAGCACCACGACCTTGCGCGCCCGCCGAATATGCAAGGCGAGCGCTTGGGCGGCGGCCTCGACCTCATCGGCTGGATGGGCGGCTGAAGACGCATCCATGCCAAGATCCTCCGATTGGGCGCCTCCTCATCAGCGCCTCGCCTCTTCCGGCCAATGACGTTATACGCCGTCCATGACCGCCACCACCACAGCCAACCCCATCGTCGAGACGCATGGCGTTCGCTTCGGCAACCGGCTGAAGCTTGCCCTGATCGCCGGCCCCTGCGTGCTCGAGAGCCGCGACCATGCGTTCGACATGGCGGGCGCGCTCAAGGAGCTCACGGCAAGGCTCGGCATCGGTTTCGTCTACAAGAGCTCCTTCGACAAGGCGAACCGCACTTCGCTCGCGTCCGGACGGGGGCTCGGCCTCGACAAGGCATTGGCGATCTTCGCCGATATCCGCGCGGAGCTCGGCGTGCCCGTCCTCACCGACGTACATGAACCCCACCAATGCGCGCTCATCGCCGAGGCAGTCGACATCCTGCAGATTCCAGCCTTCCTCTGCCGCCAGACCGACCTCCTGATCGCTGCCGCCAAGACGGGCCGCGTCGTCAACGTCAAGAAAGGCCAATTCCTGGCCCCCTGGGACATGCAGCATGTGGTCGCCAAGATCACCGGCGCCGGCAATCGAAACGTGCTTGTCACCGAGCGCGGTGTGAGCTTCGGCTACAACACGCTGGTCTCCGACATGCGCTCGCTGCCGATCATGGCCGAGACGACCGGCGCTCCGGTGATCTTCGACGCCACGCATTCCGTGCAGCAGCCGGGCGGAGCTGGCGCTGCCTCGGGCGGTCAGCGCCAATTCGTGCCGGTCCTCGCACGCGCCGCGGTCGCCGTCGGGGTTGCCGGCGTGTTCATCGAAACCCATCGCGATCCCGACCGCGCCCCCTCGGATGGGCCGAACATGGTGCCCTTCGCCGGAATGGAGGCACTTCTTCGCCAGCTGATCGGTTTTCGATCGGCTGGCCAAGGCGGAGCTGGGCGCATAACCCGACCCGGCGACCCGGATCGGCTTCTTCGATCGTTCAGAGCCCGGCCTGCAACAGCGGCGTGCTTTACGCCACCAGCGGCACGAAGAGAATGGTTGCGATCGCCCCGATCGCCAAGCCGGCCGCGCCGTCTCGCTCAGCGCGAATAGAACTCGACGACCAGGTTCGGCTCCATCTGCACCGGATAGGGCACATCGGAAAGGGCAGGCACACGCGCCAACTTCGCGGTCATCTTGGTATGGTCGACCTCGACGTAATCGGGCACGTCGCGCTCGGCGAGCGCCACGCTCTCGAGCACGATGACGAGTTGCTTGGAGGCATCCTTCACCTCGATGAGGTCTCCCGCCTTCACGAGATAGCTCGAGATGGTGACGCGCTTGCCGTTCACCTTCACATGGCCGTGATTGACGAATTGGCGAGCCGCGAACACGGTCGGCACGAACTTGGCGCGGTAGACGACCGCGTCGAGCCGGCGCTCCAGCAGCCCGATCAGGTGCTCGCCGCTATCGCCCTTGAGGCGGATGGCCTCGGCATAATAGCGGCGGAACTGCTTCTCCGAGATGTTGCCGTAGTAGCCCTTCAGCTTCTGCTTGGCGCGTAGCTGCGTGCCGAAATCGGAAATCTTGCCCTTGCGGCGCTGGCCATGCTGGCCCGGGCCGTATTCGCGCCGGTTGACGGGGCTCTTTGGGCGGCCCCAGAGGTTCTCGCCCAGGCGCCGGTCGATCTTGTGCTTGGCGCTGTGTCGCTTGCTCATCGCGTGTCCTGTTCGGCGGGGCCGACGCCCCCCTTTGCAACGGGTGAATACGGGCGTCCGCCCGCAACTCCCCAACAGGAGCGGCCGCGCACGGAACCCGCGACGGATCGCGCCCTCCTCTTCCCATCGGGCCGGAGCCTCTTGGGACGACAGATCAATGAAGCAGCGAGGCTTCGCCGATCACGGGTGCATTAAAAGCCAAGCAGGTCCGGAAGGGCCGCCCGACACGAAGCCTCTAGGATGGAACGGGCGCAATGTCAAAATTCGGTGTCCCCGCCGACGATTCTGATGGAGCCTTGCGGAGACGGCCGGAAATGGACATCACGCAATAGATGACCACGGGGCGTAGCGCCCGAAGCAACGGTCTGGAACCGCAATATGGGCACGCTCGCCCTCAAGCTCGTCTTCACGCCGGTCCTCGTTCTCCTGGCGAGCCTCTCCGGCAGGCGATGGGGGGAGGCGGTCGGAGGCTGGCTCGTGGGCTTGCCCCTCACATCGGGACCCGTGGCGTTCTTCCTGACGCTTGACCAGGGACCTGCCTTCGCCGAGCAGGCGGCGGCCGGCTCGCTCGCCGGGACAGCCGCGCAAGCTTGTTTCGCACTCGTCTATTTCCATGCGGCCGAGCATGGAAGCTGGCCGCTTGGGCTCGCGGCCGCGACATTGGCCTTCGCCGGCTGCGCCGCGACGCTGCAGGCCATCGCCCTCCCGCATCTGACTCTGTTCCTCGTGGCGCTTGCGGCGCTGACGCTCGGGCTCCGCGCCATGCCGGCACAGAGCGTGCGGCATGTCGTGGCCGCCCTCCCCATCTGGGACATCCCTGCACGCATGCTGGTCGCGACGACGCTTGTCGTCTCGGTCACGGCTGGAGCCGCGGCGCTCGGCCCGCGCCTCAGCGGGCTTCTCGCGACCTTTCCGATCTTCGCCACCGTGCTCGCGGTCTTCGCGCATCGCCTGCAAGGCGCGGCCGCCGCCCGCCAGGTGTTGCGCGGCCTGCTGATGGGGCTTTACGGCTTTGCGAGCTTCTTCATCGTGCTGAGCCTGCTGCTGCCGAAAACGAGCATCGCGCTCGCCTTCATCGGCGCCGGCCTCGCAGCCATGCTGGTCCAAGGGGCTTCGTTCAAGCTGATGCAAAGTGGGCGCCGACGTAATCAAGGCGTTGAGCCAGGCTAGCTTGCGTCTAGCCTCTTCTCGAACCGGTATTCACGCGAATGAGAGACGTCGCCGAGCTCGCGCTCCTCGCCGATATGGCGATAGGAGAGCCGCTCATAGAGGCGATGGGCGGCCAGGAAGCGCGTGTCGGACCAGAAGAACATCAGCTTCGTGCCTCGCGCACGCGCTTCGTCCTCGGCGAGCCTGACGAGATTTTCGGCGAGGCCGCGCCGCCTGAGATCGGGCCGCACATAGACCCGGTGCAACTCCGCGACGCCCTCTTGCGGGAAGTCGAGGCTGACGCATGCCCCGATCCGCCCCCTGCCATCCTCGACCACCCAGAAGCGCCCTCCTCTGCCGGCGATGGCGGTAGCGGGCGCCAACAGGTCGGGCAGATCGCCATGCGGGTCGACATAGCAACCGGGATAATCCGCAAAGCACAGCGAGATCAGGCCGAACAGCCCTTGCGCATCATCATCGCGCGCCGGGCGCACGGTAAGCGTAGCGAGACCACGTCCCGGCTCGATGGCCTTCTCGCAAAGAACGGCCTCGCCTACGCCGCCGACCGCCATGCGAACAGGCGTCTCGCCAAAACCGCGGCGCGCGTAGAAGGCCCGGCCCTTCTCGTTGCCGATCTCGACCTCGAGGCGCATCAGCCGGCCTTGCGGAAATTGCGCGACGCAGGCGTCGAGCAAGGCCGAGCCGAGGCCTTTTCCTTGCCGCCCCGGCCGGACATAGAGCCTGTTCAGCACGATCAGGCTGTCGCCCCCGAAGGTGGCCGAAGCCGTGCCTTCGATGGCCCCATCGACTTGCGCTACCAGGAATGCATGATCCTGGCGACTGAGGCCGCGCGCCAGATTGTCGAGCGAATGCCAGTCATCGTTGATCTCGCGCACCCTGGCGGCACCGTAGATCCTGTCATAGGTGTCGTGCCAGGTCTCGACCAGCACAGCCCGAACCGCGGCCAACTCGTCATGGCGGGCGGGCCTGATAAACAGGCGAGCCGCGCTCACCACCTCGCGCCGCGGCAGCTCCACAGGGAAACCGCTTGCTCCCCCCATCACATCCGTATCGGACGGGAAGTCCGGAGCCTCAAGGCTGCGCCTTGCCCTGTCCGGTCATGGCTGCCAGCCTGTCCGCGAAATACGCGATGGTGCGCGAATAGACCGCGGATTTGTTCCATTGCTGGATGACGCCGAAATTGCCGGTGCCCGGGCCCCAGGGCTGGCCGCGCGACCAACCATAGCTCTTGAGATAGTTCGCGGTCGAGGCGAGCACGTCGGGCACGCTGTGGATGAGGTTTCGCCCGCCGCCGTAATCGACGGCGAATTTGAGGTAGGAGGAGGGCATGAATTGCGTCTGGCCGAGCTCGCCCGCCCAGGCGCCGCGCATCTCGCCGGGCGAGAGATCGCCGCGGTCGACGAGCCTTAGCGCGTCGAGCAGCTCGGCGCGGAACATCGCCGACCGGCGGCAGTCATAGGCAAGCGATACGAGCGAGCGGATCGTCGGGAAATTGCCGTTTCCCGCGCCGAAATCCGTCTCGAGGCCCCAAATCGCGACCAGAACCGGCGCCGGCACCCCGAATTGCTCCTCGATACGGCTGAATGTCGCGGCATATTGCCGAATCAGGCTCGCGCCGCGCGACAAGCGGTAGCTGTTGACCATGCGGCCGGAGAACTGCTCGAAGCTCTGGCGGAACACGCCCTGCCCACGGTCCCTCGCGACGACCGACGGGTCAGGCGTCAGCCCGTTCAAGGCGGCGAGACCCCGCGCACCGACGCCCGAGGAGGCGGCTTCCTGCCTGAAGGCTGCAAGCCACGCATCGAAGGTCCCCGCCCCCTGGCAGGACGCCGCGTATGCCGGCGCGGCCATCAAGACGCAGGCCAAGACCAGCGCCGCCACCGGAAATCGAGACCTTATCCGCATCATAACCAACCCAGTTGCCATTGCGCCTATGCGTGTCGCATAGCCGCACGGGCAAGTCGCGACAAGACATGCCGATATCAAGATAGTCGGAAACATCGTGAAACAACAATGACGCTCAAGGTCATCCTGGCTCGCGCGACGACAGCTTCGGATCCAGCTGCGACCCCTCCAAGATCGAATCATCGCTTGGCTCGGCGCCGGACGCGCTCAAGCGCCTGCGAGCCTTCCCTTGGGGACTTTCGGCCTCATATGCCGAGCTTGCGCCTCAACAG
>JBIOEK010000255.1:0-6094 GCA_044445925.1 Hyphomicrobiales bacterium | reverse complement strand
GTCCGAGAGGGCGCCTTCCATTTGCGTTTGGCGCCGCTTCCCTGTGGACCGGATCGCGTGCAAGCGAGCGCCGGCCTTGCAGCCGAGGGAAGGAACGGGGCAGGATGGGCTCGAGCGCCGGCCGGTCGGGGGACCCCGGAGCAGGTTGCATGGAAACGGAGCAGCGTCTTGGCGTCTTCCAGGTTCGGACTTGCCGCCATCGAGGAGCTCGCACGCGACGCGCTTACGAAAGCAGGCGCCAGGCCCGAAGCGGCCTCGAGCCTCGCCCGGGCCATCGCGGCGGCTGAGCGCGACGGGATCGCCTCGCATGGCCTTGCCTATCTTGGAACCTATTGCGAGCATCTGCGCTGCGGCAAGGTTGTCGCCTCGGCCGTGCCGCAAGCCCGGCAGGTCGCGCCGGGGGTCGTCAACGTCGATGCGGCTTGCGGCTTCGCCCATCCGGCGATCGATGCCGGGTTCGAGCTCTTGGTCCCGCTGGCGCGTTCGCAAGGCATCGCGGTGCTGGCGATCCGCAACTCCTATAATTGCGGCGTGCTCGGCTATCACACCGAAAACCTGGCCATCGAGGGACTGTTGGCGCTAGGCTTCACCAATGCGCCGGCCTCGATCGCGGCTTCCGGGGGCCGCCTGCCGGTTCTCGGCACCAATCCATGGTCGATCGCCGCTCCGGACGGGCGGGGCGGCGCCGCCATCGTCATCGACCAGAGCGCCAGCGTCGTCGCCAAAAGCGAGGTGATGAAGAAAGCCCGCAAGGGCGAAACGATCCCCCTCGGCTGGGCGCTCGGCCCGGACGGCCAGCCGACCACCGATCCCAATATCGGCCTCAAGGGCACGATGATGCCGGCGGGCGGCTACAAGGGCGTCGGATCGGCGCTCCTGGTGGAGCTGATGGCGGCCTGCCTCACCGGCGCTACCCTGGGCAAGCAAGCAAGCCCTTTCTCCGGGCCGGCGGGCGGCCCACCCAAGACCGGGCAGCTCTTCATCGCCATGGATCCGGCACAGGTCTCCGGCGGAGCCTTCATCCAGCGGCTCGATGCGCTGGTCGAGGCCCTCACGGCGGAGCCCGGAGCGCATCTGCCGGGTTCCGGCCGCCGTTCCGCCCGCGCCCTTGCGGAGCGGCAGGGTGTCGTGATCGATCCGGACGTTCTCGCGAGGGCGCGGGCGCTCTCGAGCTGAGCAGCGAGGATTTCATGTCGACGAGCGATACGGCCGGCTTCATGTCCATGAAGGGGGCGGGCTATTATTCGCGGGCGACGACCGGGGCCCGCGACGTCATCAATCTCGCCATACCCTTGATCACGGGGGCGGTCGACCGGATGCGGCTTGCCGACGACGGCACGAGGTTGCGCGTGGCCGATATGGGCTGCGCCGACGGGGGAACCTCGCTCGAGATGTGGCGCAGCGTCCTCGGGCATCTGCGCCAAGCGCTGCCGAGCCGGCCGATCGAGATCGTCTACACCGATCTGCCGCGGAATGATTTCAGCCAGCTCTTCCGCACCATCCACGGCCAGACGGAGATAAAGAGCTATTACGGTGAGATCGATGAGGTCTATCCCTTCGCCTCCGGCACCTCCTTTCACCAGAGGATCTTTCCCGGCGAGAGCGTGAACCTCGCCTTCTCGGCGACCGCTTCGCATTACATTTCCAAGGTGCCCTGCAACATCTCGAACCATGTGCACATGGTCGGCGCGACAGGCGAGGAGCGACGCGCCTATGATGGCGTCGGCCGGCGCGAATGGGACAATCTGCTCGGCTTGCGGGGGCGCGAGCTCGTCGAGGGCGGGAGGCTCGTATTTCTCAATTTCGGCATCGACGAGCAGGGGCGCTATCTCGGCCATACGGGCGGGGTGAGCATGTTCGATACGTTCGACAGCCTGTGGAAGGGCCTGGCCGCGGAGGGCGTGATCACCCAGGCCGAATACGAGGGCACCAACTTCCCTCAGGTCTACCGCACGACGCAGGAATTCGTCGCCCCTTTGCAGGATCCTTCGAGCGCCGCCTTCAAGTCCGGTCTGCGGCTCGAGCATGTGGAATCCCGCCATCTCCTCTGCCCCTATGCCGAGGCCTTCGCGCGGCATAAGGACGCCGAGAAATTCGCGAGAGACTACATTCCGACCCTTCGCTCCTGGAGCGAGCCGACCTTCGCGGCCGGGCTTTCGAAATCGCGCCCGGCGCAGGAACGCCTGGCGATCCTCGACAGCTTCTTCGGGCGCTACGAAAGGGCCGTCGCGCTTGCGCCCGTTGGGCACGGCATGGACTACATCCATATCCATCTCGTCTGTCGCAAGGAAGGCTCGTGAGGGCAAAGCGCGTGAGGGCAAAGCCCGTTCTTGCGGCCATCGAGCTTCGAGCGCCCGGCATCGTCATGAAGCTCGACCGTCTCGGCAGCGCGCATCAGACGCGGTTGAGCTTTCTCAGGACTTTGCTGCGACGCATGCGAGCCGAAAGCTGGCGCATCGTCCGCGAGCGCTTCGATGTCGACGCAAAAGGCGTCGGGACCGCGGTCTATGCCGTGCATGTCGGCGAGCGCGTCTACAGCCTGGTGGCCTTCGGTCACGAGATCGCCCCGGAAAAGCGCACCGATCGGGTGATCGCGGAGGAATGGGACGCAACCTTCGCGCTTCATGACGGGCTGCCGGACGAGGACGCGATCGATCGGCTCGGTGCCAATGTGCCGCGGCAGGAAGCCGGCCGCTACCTCGCGAGCGAGCTCGTGCTCGCTCGCGCCAATCGCAGCGTGCGCCTCTTCGATCAGGTGCTGTCCGCGCTCTCGCAGGGCCGCCAGCCCGACGCAGCTTCAGTCGAGGCGACCGGCTATCTCATGCGCACCACGGCAGTCTACGGCAACGGCAAGTTCGGCTTGGCGGATCGCGACCTCATCAAGGACCGCCCTGAGCTTGCCGGCCCGTTCCAGGCCGAGATGCTGACCGTCTATCTCATCCGCCTCTTTACGGTCGATCTCGTCGAGCATCTGGCGCGGCTGCGCGGCGGGCCCAGGGCCGCAAGGCTCGACCCGGCCTTGCGGCGGCGCTTCGGCATCGGCAATTCGACCGGGCTCGGCATGGCTCCTTTCATGGTGCGCCATCCTGCGCTCCTCGACCGCTGGATTACGGCGCGCGAAACCGCCTTGGCGCGGGCCCGACACAGGGAGCCGGCGGATGAGGGGGCCATCACCTCGTTTCGCGCGGCGCTGAAAAGCTCGCACCGCCTCGTCGCGGCCTGGGCGACGCAGGATATCGAGCAGGAAAGGCGCATTTCGCGGCTCGGTGAGGATCTGCGTCGCATCGAGCGCTTCGCCACGGATGAGATTTTCGTCGGACGCCAACCATTCGATGCCATCTATCGGTTCGCTGAAGCCGAGCTGTCGCTCGAGGGCCAGGAATACGCAGTTACGCTGCTCATCGAGGCGAATGGCGACATCGTCGACGATCTCGCCGCCGGCATGGCGGTCGACGAGGCGATCTCGTTTTGCATCGACGGCAGCGGCACATGCGGCGAGCTTCGGCGCCTGGTCGAAGAGCATTGCGCCTGGGCTTTCGAGCTCGACTTCGCCGATCGCGAGGCAAATGCGAGGTTCTGGTACGTCTCCGAGGAGAAGCTCGAGCCGCGGCTCGGCGAACGCTTCGACGAGCCGGGAATGGAGCGCGAGCAACCGCTTGCCGTGGCGCGCGACATCGCGGCGCTGGAGGCGGCGCTCGCCGCCGAGCCCGCGGACCGATCCGTCGCCGCCTTCCTCCTCGCGCAACCGCAGCATCGCCACGCCGTAAGGCGCGTCCAGATCGCCTCGCGCCGCCCCTATTCGGAAATCCGCGACAACCTGATCGATGCGCGGCTGCGGCCGATCGACATCCTGCGCTGCAAGCTCGCCTTCTTCGGGGCGACGCGCTTCGATCCGCGCTCCGACAGATGGCTGCGCATCACCTTGTTCCAAGGGGCGCCTTTCCCGGACGAGCTGGAGAGCGGCGATTGGGATCGCTGGCCTTTCGCTTGATGATCGTCTCGCTGAACGAGATCGAGACCACGGTCCTCAAGGCAGCGCGCGGGGCCGGCATGGAATGGGGGCTCGCCGAGGAAGCGGCAAGAGCCGCGAGCTCTTTGGCGCGTCTCGGCCTGGCCTGGGAGACGCCCCTCCTCGGCGTCCTCGAATCCGCCCCGTGGCGAACGCCTCCCGTCCTCGATGGGATGCGTCTGCGGCCTGGCTCCGCGGATGCCTGGCTTTGCCCGATCCGGAGCGGCGCCTTTATCTCCGATCTCGGTGAGGATGCGCCCGCCATCATCGAACGTGTTCTCTTTCCGATCCTGCTATTGCCATTCGCTGCACCTCGCCAAGGGGAGCTGGCGCGGGAGCCGGCTCGGGAGCTCGCCTGGGACGGGGTGACGGTGAGGCTCGAAGCCGGAACGGTCGCGATCGCGCCGCCGCGAGCTCGCTCGCTCGATGCGGCGCGTGCCGATGAGGTGGCCTTGCGGCCGGCAAGGATCGCTCGCAAGGGAGAAGCCCCGCAGCGGGGCCTTCCCGCAGGCGTCGTCGTCGCTGCCGGGCGATGGGCCGAGCTGCAAGGCTACGAGGCGAGGACCTATGTGCCGGCAAGCACGAAATCGCGCCTGAGGGGCGCGGGCCCTGCGTCAAGCGACAATGATTGACGGCCCCATGCCTCGATTCGGCGCCGGCTCCGAGAGGGACGAACGGCGAGGCCCGAAATTCAATTGTAATCGACGCAATTATCTTGGTAGTCTAGGTCCGTCATCTGAGCTCCTGACCCCTCGAAGTCATCGTAGATCACTGGCCTTGACGCTGAGAAGACCGCCTATCCAACGATATCCGAAACGGAGGATGAGAAGATGAAAAGTCGCAATTGTCCGCAGGCGTTGGCCATCGGGGCGCTTGCCATCGCGGCGCTTACCGCCACGCTGGCCAATGCCGCCGAGACCAAAGGCCCGGTCACCGACGAGATCGGCGTTCTGGTCATCCCGAAGGGCGCACCGATCCAGATCGGCGGCTACTGGGTCCTGTCCGGCGCCGACACCGCGCTCGGCACCGACCAGAAGCGGGCCGTCGAGGTCGCCATCAAGGACATCGGCGGCAAGCTGGTCGGCCACCCGATCAAGTTCACCGCCGAGGATTCGCTGTGCAACCCCGAAGGCGGACAGACTGCCGCCACGAAGCTCGCCGCCAACCCGGCGATCGCGATCGTCATCGGCCCGGCCTGCTCGAGCGAGGCGACGCCCGGCGCGCCGATCCTGTGGAAGGCAGGGATCACCAGCATCGGTACGTCGCCGACGGCGCCGTCTCTGACGTTGCCCACTCGCAAGCCCGAATATGACGGCTTCGTGCGCACCTGCTACAGCGACGCCGAACAAGGCGCCGCCGACGCGAAATACGTCCACGATGTCCTCAAGGCGACGAAGATCGTCACCGTCCATGATGGCAGCCCCTATGCGCAGCAGCTCTCAGTCGTGATGGCGGACAATTTCAAGAAGCTGGGTGGCACGGTGCTGTCGGCGGAAGCGGTCGCTCCGACCGATGTCGACATGCATCCGCTGCTGACCCGCGTCGCGACCGAGAAGCCCGACGTGCTCTACATGCCGGTCTTCGTCGCGGTGGCGGGGCAGCTGATCCGTCAGGCCAAGGACGTTCCGGGCCTCGAGAAGGTGACCCTCCTCGGCAGCTCGGCGCTGCTGGCGCCTGACCTCATCGCAGCGGCGCGCGACTCCGTCGTCGGGTTCAAGTTCACCTATCCCGATCTGACGCCGCAGGCGATGGGCAAGGGCTATCCGAAGTTCGTCGCCGCGTACACGAAGGCCTTTAACGAAGCACCGATCGCCGGCTATCACGCCCACGCCTACGACGGCGCCGTGCTCGCCTTCAAGGCGATCGAGGCGGTCGCCAAGACCGATAAGAGCGGCGTGACCTATATCGGACGCAAGGCGCTGCGCGACGCGGTGTTCGCCACCAAGTTCGACGGCATCAGCGGACCGATCGGCTGCGACCAATACGGCGAATGCGGCAAGTTCGCTCCGGCCGTCTACGAGTACACGAATGCCGACGCGAAGACCTTCAAGATCGGCGCGAACCCGAAGAAGATATGGCCCTGAG
>JBIOEK010000254.1:0-6162 GCA_044445925.1 Hyphomicrobiales bacterium | reverse complement strand
CTTGGAGCCGATCTCGTCCAGCAGCTCGAACGGATCGCGCGCCTCGCGGTCCATCTTGTTGATGAAGGTCACGATCGGGATGTCGCGCAGGCGGCAGACCTCGAACAGCTTCAGTGTCTGGCTTTCGATGCCCTTGGCCGCATCGAGCACCATGATCGCCGAGTCGACGGCGGTGAGCGTGCGGTAGGTGTCCTCCGAGAAGTCCTCATGGCCCGGCGTGTCGAGCAGGTTGAAGACGCAGCCGCCATATTCGAAGGTCATCACCGAGGTCACGACCGAGATGCCGCGCTCGCGCTCGATGCCCATCCAGTCGGAGCGCGTCCGGGCGCGGTTGCGCTTCGCCTTGACCTCGCCGGCGAGCTGGATGGCGCCCCCGAACAGCAGGAGCTTCTCGGTCAAGGTGGTTTTGCCGGCATCCGGATGAGAGATGATGGCAAAGGTCCGCCTGCGGCTGACCGAGGCCGTGATATCGTCCGTCACTTCGAGAAACCCTTGGAGAGCGCGCGGCGCGCGCTAGGCCGGCCCTTTAGCATCAAGGCGCCAAGCATGGAAAGAGAAGCGTGGGAAGAGAAGCGTGGGAAGAGCGGGCTTCCGGCCCGCAGGCCCGGCCTGTTCTTCCGCGATCCGAGCCCATATCTGAGAAGCGGGCAACGGCCCCTGTCTTGCGCCTCTTCGCCCTTCATGGTGTGTGTGCGCCAGCATCCCATGGGAGAAAGCCGATGAAGAGCTTCAAGGTCACGGAGTTCTCAGAGCCCCTCGCGCCGGTCGAGGCTCCGACGCCGGAACCCTGCGGCACGCAGGTCCTGCTCAAGGTGAAGGCCGCGGGCGTCTGCCACAGCGATCTGCACATCTGGGAGGGCGGCTACCAGCTAGGTCATGGGCGGGGACAGCTCTCGCTGAAGGACAGGGGCATATCGCTGCCGCTCACCATGGGACATGAGACGGTGGGGGAGGTCGTGGCGCTCGGGCCGCAGGCGAAGGGGCAGGGCGTCGCGGTCGGCGAGACGCGCCTCATCTACCCTTGGATCGGCTGCGGCACCTGCGCCTTATGCCGTGCGGGCGATGAAAACATGTGCATGCGCCCGCGCTGCCTCGGCGTCTATTGCGATGGCGGCTATGCCGACCACATCACCGTCCCCCATCCGCGCTATCTGCTCGACCTGAAGGGGCTCGATCCGGTCGCGGCCGCTCCCTATGCCTGCTCCGGCGTCACCACCTACAGCGCGCTCAAGAAGGTCGAGTTCGCGTTCGGCGAGCCGATCGTGATCTTCGGCGCGGGCGGCCTCGGGCTGATGGCGCTCGCCTTGCTGAAGGCCATGGGCGGCAAGGGAGCGATCGTGGTCGATATCGATGCCAGGAAGCGTGAGGCGGCGATGAGCGCGGGCGCGCTCGGGACGGTCGATGGTGCGGCGCAAGACGCCGTGCGCCAGCTCGTGAAGATGGCTGGCCAGCCGATCCGTGCGGCGATCGACCTCGTCGGCAATCCGCAGACCGCGACGACCGGCTTCGATTGCCTCACGAGGGGCGGCAAGCTGGTCATGGTCGGGCTGTTCGGCGGAGGAGCGCCCTGGGCCTTGCCGCTGATCCCGATCAAGGCCTTGACCATCCAGGGCAGCTATGTGGGAAACCTGCGCGAGACGCAGGAGCTCCTCGACCTCATCCATGCCAAGAAGGTCGAGCCGATCCCGGTGACGCGGCGCCCCCTCGACAAGGCCTATGAGACGATGCTCGAGCTCAGGGAAGGCAAGCTCGTCGGACGCGCGGTGCTGACGCCGTGAGAGGGATGTTCGACAACATCTACGCCCATGGCTTCGCGCGCGTCGCGGTCTGCGTGCCGCGCGCCCATGTGGCCGAGCCGAAGGCGAATGCGGCGGAGACCTTGCGTCTCGCCCGCCTCGCCCATGAGCGGCAGGCGTCGCTCGCGCTTTACCCTGAGCTCGGCATCTCCGCCTACACGAATGACGAGCTGTTCTTCCAGGATGCGCTGCTGACGGAGGTGAATTCTGCGCTTTCCGGTCTCATCGAGGCGAGCCGCGAGCTCTTTCCCGTGCTGATCGTCGGCGCGCCCCTCGCGGTCGACGGGCGGCTCTACAACTGCGCCTTCATCATCCATCGCGGCGCGCTTCTCGGCATCGTGCCCAAGGCCTATCTGCCGAATTACCGCGAGTTCTACGAGAAGCGCTATTTCGCTCCCGGCGTGGCGCGGATCGCCGCGAGCGTCCCGTTCGGCGGGCGCGAAGTGCCGTTCGGCACGGATCTCCTCTTCAGGGCGGAGGATGTCGAGGGCTTCGTCCTGCATGTCGAGATCTGCGAGGATGTCTGGACCCCGATCCCGCCTTCCTCCTTCGGCGCGATGGCGGGCGCGACCGTGCTCGCCAATCTTTCCGCCTCGAACATCACGGTCGGCAAGGCCCAGGCGCGCCGCGATCTCTGCGGCTCGCAATCCATGCGCTGCGTCGCGGCCTATCTCTATTCGGCGGCAGGGCAGGGGGAATCGACCACCGATCTCGCCTGGGACGGCCAGGGCGCGATCTTCGAGAATGGCGAGCTCCTCGCCGAGGCGGAGCGCTTCGCCCGCGAGGCGCAGATGATCACGGCCGATGTCGATCTCGAGCGGCTGCGCCAGGAGCGCATGCGCCTGGGCTCTTGGGGCGATTGCGCCGATCACCACCGGGGCGATCGCGCCTTCCGCAGCATCGGCTTCGCCCTCGCGCCGCCGCTCGACCGCAACGTGTTCCTCGCTCGCGCCGTCGACCGCTTCCCCTTCCTGCCCTCGAACCCGGCCCTTCTCGACGAGAATTGCTACGAGGCCTTCAACATCCAGGTGCACGGCCTCGAGACGCGCCTCAAGGCGATCGGCGCCAGGAAGGTGGTGCTCGGCATCTCCGGTGGCCTCGATTCGACGCATGCCCTGATCGTCGCCGCCCGCGCCTTCGATCGCCTCGGTTATGAGCGCAAGGACATACTCTGCTACACGCTGCCGGGCTTCGCCACCTCGAAGCTCACCAAGACCAATGCGCATGCGCTGATGCAGGCCTTCGGGGCGAGCGCGCAGGAGATCGACATCACCAAGGCCGCGCGCCAGACGCTCGCCGATATCGGCCATCCGGCCGCGAAGGGCGAGAAGGTCTACGACCTCACCTTCGAGAACGTGCAGGCCGGCGCCCGCACGGCGCTGCTGTTCCGCCTCGCCAATCGGAACGATGCCATCGTCATGGGCACCGGCGACCTCTCCGAGCTCGCGCTCGGCTGGTGCACTTACGGGGTCGGCGACCAGATGTCCCACTACAACGTCAACGGCTCGGTGCCCAAGACCTTGATCCAGCATCTGATCCGCTGGGTCGCCGACCGCGAGGAATTCGGCCCCGCCGTCTCGGAGACCTTGCGGGGCGTGCTCGCGACCGAGATCTCACCCGAGCTCGTGCCGGGCGAGGGCGATGCGCCGGGCCAGCGCAGCGAGGATACGATCGGCCCCTATCCGTTGCAGGATTTCAATCTCTACTATGTGACGCGCTACGGGTTGCGTCCGAGCAAGGTCGCCTATCTCGCCTGGAACGCCTGGCGCGATGTCGCGGCCGGCGGCTGGCCTGTCGGCTTCAGGGACGAGGACAAGCGCCAATACGACCTTGCGACCATCCGCAAATGGCTGCGCGTCTTCCTGTTCCGCTTCTTCCAGACGAGCCAGTTCAAGCGCTCGGCCATGCCGAACGGACCCAAGGTCGCCTCGGGCGGCTCGCTCTCGCCGCGCGGCGATTGGCGCGCGCCGAGCGATTCCCATGCCGATACCTGGCTCGCCGAGCTCGACGCCCACGTGCCGGAGAAGGAGTGAGGGCGCACGTTCCCGTCATGGCCGCACTCGGTGCGGCCATCCATGCCTTGCCTATCGGATGTGGACCGAGGCCGGCGCAAGCAGCCTCACCATTTCTCGCCGAAAGGGCGGATCTCCTGCTCGAACACCCAAGCGCTGCGTGGTTGCTGATAGAGCTGCCAGTAGCTCTCGGCGACGGAGGCCGGCGGCATCAGCCGGTTCGGGTCGAGATTGGCGAGTGCGGTTTCGCCCTCGCGCTCTTTGATCCGCTCCCTCACCCAGGCGGTGTTCACGCCCGAATCGATGATGAGATGCGCGACATGAATGTTCTTCGGCCATAATTCGCGCGCCGCCGCCTGCGCCACCGCGCGCAGCCCGAACTTGGCGCTGGCGAAGGCCGCGTAGCCGACACCGCCGCGCAGGCTCGCGGTGGCGCCGGTGAAGAAGATGCTGCCGCGACCGTGCGCCAGCATCAGGCGCGCAGCCTCGCGCCCTGCAAGGAAGCCGGAATAGCAGGCCATCTCCCACACTTTCCGGAACACCCGTTCGCTGGTCTCGAGCAGCGGGAAATTGACGTTGGCGCCGACATTGAAGACGCAGACTTCGAGCGGCGCATGCTTGTCGGCGTCCGACAGGAAGGCGATGACCTCCTCTTCCTTGCGCGCATCAAGCGCGCGCGCGAAGACCGAGCCCCCCGCGCCCTCGATCTCCTTGACGAGCGGCGCGAGCTTGTCGCCGTTGCGACGGCCGACAAATGCGGTGAAGCCTTCGGCCGCGAATCTCTTGGCTATCTCCGAGCCGATAAAATCTCCCGCGCCGATCACGGCAACCGTCTGGTTCTTCTTAGTCAAGGCGCCCTCCTCGTCTCAAGCCGGCGAGTTCTCGCTCATCTGTGTCCGCGCGGCAGCCTCGGCTATGGCCTCCTCAACGTCGCGCAGCTGGTCCTTGCCGAAATACATCTCCTTGCCCACGAAGAAGGTAGGTGAGCCGAAGGCGCCGCGATCGACCGCGTCCTGCGTCAGTTCCATGAGCCGGCCCTTGACGTCGGGCTGCTGCGCACGCGCGAACAGCCGATCGAAATCGATTCCGGACGAGACGAACGCCTCGCGCGCAACCTGCGCATCGTCCATCTTCTTCGGCGCTTCCCACATGTGATGATAGGCGGCGCGGAAATAGGGTTCGAACAGCCCTTCGAATTGCGCCGCGACCGCTCCGCGCATCAATTGCAGCGTATTCACCGGGAAGAATGGATTCTGGCGAAAACTCGTGATGCCGTGCCGGCGAATGAAGCGCTCGGTCTCGAGCTGCATGAATTCCGGCTTGTTCTTGATCCCACGAAGGGATTCGCCCGGCGAGCGGTTATTGGTGAGCTTGTAGATGCCGCCGAGCAGCACCGGCACGTATTCGAACTTCACCCCGGTGCGCCGTTCCACATCGGGGATGATCCGCTCCGCCAGATAGGCGTTCGGGCTGCCGAAGTCGAACATGAACTGGACCTTGACCTGTTCCATGCGGACCTCCCCTGCGGGCATCTCGGCTATCTCTGCGCCGAGGCTCTTGCCTAGCTGTTAGTCCTGCCATAAAGTTCCTTTTTAGAACTGTCAATTCGATTCTCGAATTAACGGTAGCGAGGGAAGAGGCTATTTAGTTACATTCCAAATAGGAACTGATAGGATGATCGTGGCGGCGAGTTGGCGCGGTTCGTGCCCGCGCCGAGATAAGAGACCCCGCCGGCCTCCCCGGGAGATTGCGTTACTGGCGGAAGCTGAAGGGCCTACGGAGATTTTGATGAAGTGGAATTCGCTCGAAGAAGAGCCATGTTCGGTCGCCAGGACCGTCGCCGTGATCGGCGACCGTTGGAGCCTGCTCGTGCTGCGGGATTGCTTTCTGCGGATCAGGCGGTTCGAGGATTTCCAAGCCAGGCTCGGGGTGACGCGGCATGTCCTCGCCGACCGTCTCAAGAAGCTTGTGCGCCACGGCGTCCTGCGGCGCGTGCCCTATCAGGCCCGGCCCAAGCGTTACGAATATATCCTGACGCAGAAGGGCCTCGACCTGTATCCGATCCTGATGTCGATCGTGCACTGGGGCGATGTCCACATGGCTGATGAGCGCGGTCGCCCGCTGCTCCATGAGCACAAGCTCTGCGGCAAGGTATTCGATCCGGTGATGGTCTGCTCGCAGTGCGGCGAGCCGCTCTCCGCGAGAGCGGTGCATGTCCACCTCGGTCCGGGAGCGAACGAAGGCGACCGGCCTTGAGGAGAACAGACGTCGCATGCGGGAGGTTGCAGGATGGCTGATATAGTACCGTTTACGACTAATGTGCCAAAAGAACAGTTGGACGATCTTCAGCGACG
>JBIOEK010000253.1:0-6171 GCA_044445925.1 Hyphomicrobiales bacterium | reverse complement strand
CTCGCCCTTCGCCAAGACGACGGCGATCGACATCGAATTCGAGCTGCAGCACCCGGATGCGCGGCAATTGATCGAGGCCGAGCTCAGCCTGAAGGGCATGGGCGTGGTGAGGAGGTAGGGAATTAGCGAGTGGCGAATGGCGAATGGCGAATAGTTAGAAGGAGCTTAGGCCTAGCTACCCAATTCCTTCTGCCCGTCTGTGCATCCCATTCAGCACTGCCCACTCGCCACTCGCCACTCGCCATTCGCCATTCGCCACTCGCTAATCACTCCTCAGCGACCCCACATGCTGCCGCAGGCGCGGCATGACCTTCTCGGCAAGCAGCGTCATCGAGCGCTGGTGCAGCTCCGGCCGGTCCCAATCCTTATGCGTGAGAAGAAGCGTGCCGAAATAACCGACCTGGTCGACGAGCGCCACCAGCTGCTCGAGCACCCTCGCGGGCGAGCCATGCATCACGATCCAGTCGATGCAGCTGCGCACCGTGACCTCCTCGTCCGGAATTGATTCGGAAGGCTTGAAGATTTTGAGGAGCCCGAAGGTCGCGAGATTGTCGCGCAGATAGGCGTAGTACCAGCCGACGCTGCACTGCTCGGCCGCGGCCAGATAATCGACCGCTTCGCCGTCGGTCTCGGTGACCAGGATGCTGCGCGCCAGGCGCCATTGGGCGCGATCGGGACGCCTTCCCGCCGCCTCGGCACCTGCGTAATATTGCTCCCATTGCGCCTTGGCGTGGCCGACCGGCATGAAATTCGCCGAGATCAGCCCCCAGCCGCGCTCTCCGGCGAGGCGCGCCGTCTGCGACACCGGGCTCATGGCGGAGGCGGCCACGGGCGGATAGGGCTTCTGGTAAGGCTTGAGCATCGGCCCGATGCCGAGGCGGAGCTGGCATGAGCTGTCGATGGTGATGTCCCAATATTTGCCGGGGATGCGGTAGGGAGGATCCGAGCTCCAGATCTTGTGGATGGTCTCGATCGATTCGACCATCATTTCCGAGCGGTTCTTGTCCATGGTCTTGAACAGCTCGAAGTCCGAGCCGAGGCCGCCCGGGCCGATGCCCATGATGAAGCGTCCCTCGCTCAGATGATCGAACATGGCGCAATTGCCGGCGACAACGGCTGGATGGTGCTGGGGGAGGTTGAGGACGCTCGTGCCGAACTTGATCCTCGTCGTGACGGGCACGAGCGTCGCCATGAACTGCAAGGGATCGGGAATGGGCTCGGTCGAGGCGCTGTAGTGCTCGCCGACCCAGGCCTCGTCGAAACCTAGGCGCTCGGCCAGAAGGATGGCCGCGCGGTCCTCCTGCAGGATCTTGGTGTAGTTGCGAGCCGGGTTATGGAGCGGCATCATGAACAAGCCGAGCTTCATGGTTTCCTCCTTTGTCGCATGGCCATTCATAGCATCCGGCGCCGTTCGAGTATCGCGCCTGGGCGGCCCCGGACATGCGGGATTGCGGCGTCTGAGAGGCTCGCGAACCGGATCCGTCGAGGAGAAGGCAGCCGCAATTGCGACAGCTTTTTCAGCGATGATGGCGAGACCTCACCTCAAAGCCATGCTTGACGCTGCGCCCGGTTGGGGCGAGCATGGGTTTGCAGCCTCGAAGCTGCGCCGAGTTACGCAGGCCCTCCCGCATCGCCGGAGGGCCTGATCGATTCCAAGATGCGCTCCCGGACGCACGACCTATGTGTGCAACCAGCGTGTGCAGCTTCGGCGCATGGCTTCGAGGGCGCAAGGCAGCTTACCGAGGTCCTTCGATGACCACGCCGAACCGATCGCAGCATATCCGCCTCACCTCGCATCCCGAGCAGGGCGTCCAGAGCGAGCGCAAGGAGATCCGCTGGGGTGCAGCGACCGCGGCCGAGCGCGGCCCGCTGATCGGCACGACCACCCGCCCCTCCGACCGCAACGTGATCGGCGCGCATGGCGGCGCCTATGGCCTCTACCGCGCGCTCGCCGTCTCCTCGGGCGCCCTGAACCCGCTCGCCAAGCCCGATCTGACCAATACCAGCCCGGCCGTCGCCATCGGCCCTTTTCCGCAATGGCGCGAGCCCCAAAAGATCGTCTCGCTCGATCCCTTCGGGCATATGGCGCAGGACCTGTTCGCCCGGGAGATCGCCCAGGGCCTCGACATCCGCCCGACCATCGCGGTGACCAAGGCGAGGCTCAACCTGCCGGAGATCCTCTCGGCGCTTGCCGCAGGGCGGCTCAAGCCCGACCGCAAGATCTTGAAGAAATCCGGCGATATCAGCGTCACCAAGGTGGCGATCGATCCCGTCTGGCATCTGCCCGGGATCGCCTTGCGCTTCGGCGTGCCTGAATCGAAGCTGCGCCGCACGCTGTTCGAGCAGACCGGCGGCATGTTTCCCGAGCTCGTGACGCGGCCGGATCTCGGCGTCTTCCTGCCGCCCATCGGCGGGGCGACCTGCTACATCTTCGGCGAGGTCGCAGCGCTCGCCGACCGCAAGCGGAGCCTCACCTGCCGGGTCCATGACGAGTGCAACGGCTCGGACGTGTTCGGCTCCGATATCTGCACCTGCCGGCCCTATCTGGTGCATGGCGTCGAGGAATGCGTGAAGCAGGCGCAGCGCGGCGGGGCGGGCCTCATCGTCTATAACCGCAAGGAAGGCCGGGCGCTCGGCGAGGTGACGAAGTTCCTCGTCTACAATGCCAGGAAGCGCCAGAAGGGCGGCGACACCGCCGCGACCTATTTCGAGCGCACCGAATGCGTGGCGGGCGTGCAGGACGCGCGCTTCCAGGAGCTGATGCCCGACGTCATCCACTGGCTCGGCATCACCCGCATCGACCGTTTTGTGTCGATGTCGAACATGAAATACGACGCGCTGACGAAGGCCGGCGTCGAGATCGCCGAGCGCGTGCCGATCCCCGACGACCTCGTGCCGCAGGACGCCTCGGTCGAGATCGAGGCCAAGAAGGCGGCGGGCTACTACGCGCCCGAGGGGGCGCCCGCGAAGCGAAAGCTCGCCGAGACCAGCGGCCGAAGGCTCGAGCATTTCTGAGCTATTTGCATGTCACATTGCCCACTGGGGCGCTCAAGTGCATCATGGTATTTCGCTTGCGTCGTAGGCGCACGCCCCCAACCCATAGTCGTTTGAGCTGCGCCTACGGAATCTCATGAGCGCGACCAGCATCCAGCCCGACATTGATCGCTTCCTGGCGGACCACGACGAGTTGAGAGGCATCGGCGCGTTCCGCACCGGCGTGCACCGGCCGACCTACAGCCCGCAGGACATGGAGGCCCGCCGCTGGTTGATGGAACGGATGCGGGAAGCGAAGCTGGTGCCCGAGATCGACGGCATCGGCAATGTTCTCGGCCGCCATCCAGGGCCGGGACCGAAGCTGTTGGCGGGCTCGCATATCGAAAGCCAGAACGAGGCCGGCTGGCTGGACGGCGCGCTAGGCGTGGTTGGGGCCCTGAGCCTCGCCCGCGCCGGCCTGCCGGTCGACGTGATCGCCTTTGCCGATGAGGAGGGCCATTACGGCTCCTTCATCGGTTCGCGCTCCTTCACCGGGCTGCTGGAGGAGGCGGAAATCGGCTCCCTTTCCAATCGCTACCATGCCAAGCCTCTGCGGCAGGCGCTGGAGGAGGCAGGGCTCGCCAGCAAGCCGCGCCTCCACATGGAGAAGGAGCGCTATAAAGGCTTCCTCGAGATGCATATCGAGCAGGGCACGACGCTGGAGCGGGCGGGGCATCAGATCGGCGTGGTCACCGGCATCGTAGCGATCTGGCAGTACCGCATCCTCATCGAGGGGCAGCAGGACCATGCCGGCGGCACGACCATGGCCGAACGCAAGGATGCCGGCCTCGCCGCGGTTCGCCTGCTCTCGCGGCTCGACGAGGAATTCCCAAGGCATTGCGGCGAGAGGACAGTGTGGACCACCGGCCGCATCGCGCTAAGCCCAGGCGCTGCTTCCATCATCCCCGGCCGGGCAGAGGTTCTGTTCCAATTCCGCGATATCTCCATGGAGGTCCTGGAGCGTTTGGACGGCGTGCTGACCCGGGGCGTTCAGGAAAGCAACCGCCGGGAGCGCTGCACGGCCATCCTGGAAGTCGTCAGCCGGTCACATCCCGCACTTTGCGATGGGGTACTTCAGGAGGCCTTGGCCGGCGCCGCGCGAGCGCTTGCGCCAAACAGTTGGCAGCTTATGCCCTCCGGAGCAGGTCACGACGCGCAATACATGGCGCAGGTGATGCCGTCGGCGATGCTCTTCGTACCGTCCATCGGCGGTGTAAGCCACCATTGGGCCGAGGACACGAAGCGGGAAGATCTCGCCATGGGCCTGCGTGTGCTGGCCGAAGGAGCGCGACGCTTTCTCACGCAGTAGCGGCTTCGAGGTCGGGTCGCGAGCATGCGAGACTAGCCTGACGACCCATGCGGAGACCAGCGGCCGAAGGCTCGAGCAGTTTTGAGGCGCTGCTCCTGCGCCGCGAGGCGTGAAGTTCAATGCCGCCTCAAGCGCGCCGCGCGTGTCTCGAGGACGAAGCGCCATTGCGAGACCTCGCCGAGCATCAATGAGGAGGAGGCGCGCGCCACCGCACGGTCGAGCGCGACGAGCTCGCGCTCCCTTGCCGCATCCGAGGTCCCGGCCAAGGTGCCCGCCAAGGCCTCGGCCCGGGCGGTCGCCGCGTGCATCAACCGCGACAAGCCGCGCGAGATGCGCGAGGAGCGCTCCGTCAGCCGCACCAGATCGAGCTCGGCGCGGAATGCGTTGAGGCTCGTCACGATGGCGGGCGCGGCCCATAGGGCGAGGCTCGTCAAGCCGGACCAGGAGAGGCGCTCGGGATGCCTGAACGACTGGATGAACATGATGGCGGCGGTCCCGATGGTGAGGCCAAGCAGGACCCAGGCCATGATCCTGGCGCGGATATCGAGCGCCGCGAAGCGGCGGATGGCGCCGCGGTGATAGGAGATCTGCTCGGAGATCTCGGCCTCGAGCAGATGCGCCAGCAAGGCACGGGCTTGCGACGGCGCGGGCGCGGCGCATGGCCCGAGCTCACGCGCGACGCGCGTCGTGTACCAGGCGGGCCAGGTGGCGGCTAGGGGGCGCATCGCGTCCTCGGCGTCGGCTACGCCCGCAAGGCGCAGGAAACGCAGGCAGCGCAGCCGCTCGGCCAGCAGGCGATATTCAAGCCAGCGCCGTTGCCACTGGCCGCGCTTGGCACGCCAACCATCGAGGAAGATGTGGCCGGCGATCACCGCCTGCAACGGAATGGTGACGATGCCGAGATCCTGGTTGCGCATGCCGATCAGGCCGAGAACCACGGTCGAGATCAGCAGCAGCAAGGAGCGCGTCACCAGCGCGCTGCGCCATCTCCTGCCGTAGAAGAGAGCATGCCCGTCGGCGAGCTCGTAATGGCGCCTCAGCAGCGAAGGCCATCGGGCCCCCTCGCCGGCGAGAGCGCCGGCGCTGGCCCAGGGCTCGGGCGCCGCAGCCCGCTGACGGCGCGGGGGAGGGCTCAGAAGGCGCATCAGCAGATCGTATTCGAAGCGCCTCGAGGAGCGCCATGGCCCCTCTTCGAGGAAGTCCGTGAGATGGGCCCGCTCGCTATGCCGCGGCGGCGCGAGCACCGCCTCGGCAAGGCCCTCGGGCGAAAGCGGCTCGCGCCGGGTCGCGATCGAGCCCGGCGCGTCGAGGCCGAATTCGTCGCGCAGGAGGGTCACGAGGAGTGGCCACTCGTCCGTCTGGGGCCTTGCCAGAATGATCGGGCGGTCGAGCGCCAAGGCGTCGCGCAGGCGCGGATCGGCGCTTTGAGGAGCCGCCGGAGTGAGGCTCACGACGATCTGGCAATCGCAATCGTCGAGAAGCTCGTTGAAGGCGCGCGCCACATAGGCCGGCTCGACGCGATGGCGCTGCGCCAGAGCGAGGACGGAAGCCGGAAGCGGGGCTTCGGCGCAGTGCAGTAGCCGCGCCTGGCCGGGGCTCGTGCCGAACGCGCCGCTCCAGCGCCTCGCGGCGAGATCGGTCGCGGCGCTCAGCGTCTCGAGGATGCCGGCGAGGGCCGAGAGCGTCCTGGCGTCCGGCGCGGCCTCCAAGCCCATGAGCACCGCATGGATCACGGCTTGCGGGCGGGGAGCAGGGTCGAGAGCTTCGTCCACGGCCGCGGGAGCCCCATCGTCTCGATGCGTCGACCCCATCAATGCCGGCCGCGACGG
>JBIOEK010000252.1:0-6180 GCA_044445925.1 Hyphomicrobiales bacterium | reverse complement strand
GTATAAACATAGGCGCGCGCCGCATTCAGCGTCACATACATGTCGGCGATTTTGGCCTGGATCAGCTGGAACGTGCCGATGGGCTGGCCGAATTGCTTGCGCTCGTGCACGTAAGGCAGCACGAGGTCGAGCGCCGCCTGCATGATGCCGAGAGGGCCGGCGGCGAGCACGGCGCGCTCATAGTCGAGGCCCGACATCAGGATCTTGACGCCCTGCCCCACCTGGCCCAGCACATTCTCCTCAGGAACCTCGCAATCCTGGAAGACGAGCTCGCCGGTGTCCGAGCCGCGCATGCCGAGCTTGTCGAGCTTTTGCGCCGTGGTGAAGCCCTTCATGCCCTTCTCGATGAGGAAGGCGGTGATGCCGCGCGGCCCGGCCGCGGGATCAGTCTTGGCATAGACGATCAGCGTCTCGGCTACGGGTCCGTTGGTGATCCAGAATTTCGAGCCGTTGAGGACGTAGCGGTCGCCGTTCTTCTCGGCCCGCGTCTTCATCGAGACGACGTCGGAGCCAGCGCCTGGCTCGGACATGGCGAGCGCGCCGACATGCTCGCCCGAGATCAGCTTGGGCAGGTAGGCTCTTTTCTGGGCATCGGAGCCGTTGCGCCGGAGCTGGTTGACGCACAGATTCGAGTGGGCCCCATAGGAGAGCCCGACCGAAGCCGAGGCGCGCGAGATCTCTTCCATCGCCACGCAATGCTCGAGATAGCCGAGCCCCGACCCGCCATATTCCTCCTCGACCGTGATGCCGTGCAGGCCGAGCGCGCCGAGCTTGGGCCATAGATCGCGCGGGAACTCGTTCTTGCGGTCGATCTCGTCGGCGCGCGGCGCGATCTCGGCCTGGGCGAAGGAGGCGACCGTCTCGCGCAGCATGTCGGCCGTCTCGCCGAGCGCGAAATCGAGTGAGGGCTTGGAGTTCGAGAGCATGGCGGCCTCGCGTCGAAGGGCAGCTGTCGCTCCTCGATAGCGCAACGGCGTTTGGCGCGCCATGCGGCCTCTCAGGGCCGATGCCCGCATGTCCTTCGGGATCACGTCGACATCACCAGGCCGCAGCGCGCGGTGACTGCGCGGGCGGTCTCGAGCACCGTGTTCATGCCCGGCCCCGACTTGTCGACCTGATAGGCCGCATAAAGGCGGGGCCTCAGGATGCCGGGTCTCGGCTTCAGGATTTGCAGCGAACCCGAGCGCAGCTCGGTTTTCAGGATCGCCGGCGGAAGCAGGCTGACCCCTTCCCCCGCGGCCGTGAGCTTGATGATGACTGAGAGATCGTTGCAGGTGCTCAGATGCAGCGGCTCGAGGCCGGCCGAGCCGAACCAATTCAGGACGAGCATCATCAAGCTCGACGGTTCCGGATGGGTGAGCACCTGATACGGCATCAGATCCTTGGGCTCGACCCATTTTCGCGACAGGCCGAGGCGGGCATTGCAGACCCATGCATGCGTCATCTGGCCCAAGAGCTCGACCCGAACGAAGGGCTCGACCTCGGGCTCGACCACGAAGGCCATGTCGAGCTCGCGTTTATTGAGCCGCTGGCGCAAGACCACGCTGTTGTCGATGGTGAGCGCGACCGTGAGGTCAGGATATGGCCTCTTGAGGGCGCCGAGCAGGTCGGCCATGCAGCTCAGCGCGAAGCTCGCCGGCGCGCCCATGCGAAGCCGGCCGCGAAGCGGGTCCATGGGGCCATGCTTCGTCGAGACTTGCTCCGCGACGTCCATCATCCGCTTGGCGAGAGGGAGCAGCGCGCTGCCCGCCTCGCTCAGGCGAGCCTGGCGGCCCACACGCTCGAACATGCGAGATCCGAGGGCCTCCTCGAGGCCGCGTATGCGCAGGCTGATGGTCGGCTGGGTGAGGCCGAGCTGCACCGCCGCGGCTCGGAAGCTCCCCAGCCGCGCGATCCAATACAAGGCCTCGATCTGGCTGAGCGTCGCTCGCATCGATAAGTGAACTCTATCGATCTTTCCTCAAAAATCCAATTTGTCTCGAGCGCCGGCCGCGCCTATCGTCCGAGCGAGCGGCCAGGGGGCGAAATCTGGGGGCGAAATCTGGGGGCGAAAGCAGGCTTGGTCATTTGTCGGCCAGCCAAGAACGGGATCGATCCAACGCATGCTCGGCTCATGGGTTCAGGGCAGGTCGATCCGCCCGTCTCGATGCGAAGGGATGAGGGTGAGGAGATGACGCCCCCCCTTTCGCCGGGCGATTTCGAGGCTCACGCGCGCCCGAACCGGTTCGAGATCGATCTTGGCGCCATCGCGCAGCTCACGCGGCGCATAAGAAGCCATGTCGGCAAGGGCGTCACCATCTTCGCGGCGTTGAAATGCAACGGCTACGGCTTTGGCCTCGTGCCGGTGGCGCGCACCGTCCTCGTGGCCGGAGCCGATGCGCTGTCCATGGTCGACCCCGCGAACGCCATCGAGCTCAGGCGCTCGGGCGTCACGGCCCCGATCCTCGTCTATCCGGGTTCGCTCGCGACGCCGCAGGCGGTGAGCGATGCCTTGGCCTTCGACTTCATGCCCAGCTTGATCGATCTCGACTCGGCGAAAGTCTATTCGCGCTACGCGACACGTCCTCTGCGGGTCGCCGTCAAGGTCGATATCGGCCAAGAGCGGCTGGGCTTCCCGGCGGAAGAAGCCGCGGAGGCGATCGCGGCCATCGCGCGTCTGCCCAATCTCAACGTCCACATCGTCAACGCGCATCCCAATGTGCCCTCCCCGCCCTCGCCCGACTATCTCGATTGGCAGCTCGGCCGCTTCGAGGCGATGTGCGGCCGGCTCGAGGCGCTGGGGCTCACGGTCCCGATCCGCATGATCGCCAGCAGCAAGATCCTGTCGCTGACGCGCAAAGCCGTTCTCAACGCGGTCGATCCGGGGCAGATGTTCTTCGGGCCGTTCCGGGCCGAGGGAGACGTGCCCTGGCCGACCGGGCGCCAAGCCTTCGCCAAGCTGACGAGCCGCCTCATCCATGTGCGTGAGCTCGACAGACGCGAATTCCTGGAGCAAGCGCCATTTCGGGTGCGTCCTGGAATGCGCATCGGCGTCATGCCGATCGGCTCCGCCGACGGGATGGCGCAGCTCCATTGCGGCGAAGTGCTGGTGCGCGGGCGCAGGGCAAAGCTTCTCGGCACCTCGCTCGAGCATACGCGGCTCGACCTTTCGGACATCCCGCAAGCGCAAATGGGCGACGAGGTCGTGATCATCGGAGCGCAGGAGGACGACAGGATCACTCCTGACGCCGTCGTCGCGCATCAGCGCCTTGCCAGGATCGCCGATCTCGCAATGGCCGTCAGGCACGGCATCCCGCGGCGATATATCGAGGCGGAATGAGATCGAGGGCCGCGGCATTCATTCGTGCCCGCCACCGGGGGCCGCGACGGGTACGTGTCATGGCAGGCAGGGGGTCGTGACGAGCGCGGGGTTGCGATCCCGTCATCACGGCTCGAGCCCGGCCGCCCAATAGGCGTGCTCGACTAGCCGCAAGGTCTCGAGATTATCCGCCGGATCCGTCTCGAAGGGCGAGCCGCTCTCGAGGCATTCGACGAAATGCGCGATGACGCCATCGAAGCTCGCCTGATAGCCTTGATCGTTGTCATAGGCGATCTGGCGCGGCGCAGGCCCCGCGAGGCGCAGTTCATTGCCCTCGAAGATGGCGCTCGCCTGCTTGCCCAGGATTTCGAGCCTGTCGGGGGCGCGATGCGGATAGCCCGCCGCCGCCATGGTGCCGGTGACCTCGATCGGCGCGGCTGCCGCCGTCTCCAAGAGGATCGAGGCGAAGGTCTCGCCCGCGACATCGGGCAGGGTGCGCCGCGCGCGCGCCGAGACGACGCGCAGCTCGCCGCAGAGGAAGCGCATCACGTCGAGATGGTGGATCAGCACCTCGGCGATCATCAGACGCCTCTCATGCTGCATGAAGGGCTGCCGAATGAAGGCCGGCCGCTTACCCGCCGCGTCCGGCAGGAATCCGGAATTGAGCATCGCCATCCGGGCGAGAAGGATGTCGCCGAGCTCTCCCCTTCCGATCCAGCCCGCGAGCTCGCGATACCAGGGCCTGAAGCGCCAATTCTCGTGCACCATCAGCCGGATCTTGCCATCGATGCGGCGCAGGAGATCCTGGGCCAGCGCCAAGGTCGGGGTCAGCGGCTTCTGGCACAGGACGTCGATTCCGCGCGCCGCTGCCGCCTCGACCCAGGCCGCATGGGTCTCTCGCGGCGTGGCGACGTCGAGTGCCTCGATCCGCACCTGCGACAGCATCTCGTCGCGGTCCTGGTAGACCTTGGCGATGCCGAACTCCCGGGCGCGGTGCCTGGCCTTTCCGGCATCGGGGTCGCAGACGGCGACGAGCTCGACGCGCGCCCCGAGCTTGCGCCAGGCCGTCAGGTGATACCAGCTGATCATGCCTGCGCCTGCCAGCGCCACCTTGAGCGGAGATGTCCGTTTCGCTTGCGCCATGGCGCTAGGCTCCAAAGCCGAAGAGCCGTGCCGGGTTCGACCACAGGACGGCCCTGCGCGCACCGGGATCCTCGAGCCAACGCCCGACCGCGCGCAGCGCCGCGTCGTAGCTGAAGCCCTGCGGAAAGTTGATGAAGGGCCAGTCCGAGCCCCAAATGCAACCCTTTATGCCGAAGGCCGAGATCAGCGCCTCGACATAAGGGTCGAGATCGGCGAAGCCGTCGCGGCGTCGCGAGAGGCGAAACGGCGCCGAGAGCTTGACGGCGGCCCGGCCCTCGCGTCCGAGCGCCAGAACCGCCTGGAAGCCCTTCTGGGAGAGGCCTGCCGCCGGGTCCAGCACGCCGAAATGATCGATGAGCACCTTCACCTTGCTGCGGCGCAAAGTGCCCTCGACGGCTTGCCATTGCGCATCGTTGGCAAAGACCTGCGCGAACCAGCCGAGCTCCTCGAGACGCGAGAGGAAGCGCTCCGCGACCTTGCCGTCGAGCCCATCGCGGCGGTGGCTGAGCAGGTTGAAGCGGACCCCGACGACGCCCTGAGCTCGCAAGGCCACGAGCTCCCTCTCGGGCGTCTGCGGGTCGAGGACCGCGATGGTCTTGAAGCATCCCGGATGACGGGCCATGGCATCGAGCGCGGCACGGTTGTCGTAGCCATAACCGCTCGGCTGCACCAGCACGGCGTGGGCGACGCCATGCGCTTCGAGCACGGCGCAATAAGCCTCGCTCGTGCCGATCTCATGGGGCAGCGGCTTGTAGCCCGGCCCTTCGGCGAAGGGGAAGGCGACGGGATCGATGATGTGGGCATGCGTATCGATGATGCGGCTCTCGTCCATGGCCAGCCCCGCTCAATTCCGGTTGCGCGGGATCACCCGCGTCGTCGCGGCATCGAAGAGATGCAGGGCCGTCGTGTCGAGCAGGATGGTCGCCGATTGCCCCGGGCGGAGAAGCGTCTCCCGGCCGCTGCGAGCCATGACGTCCTCGGCGACGCCGGCGAGCGACAGCAGGAGCAGCGTTTCCGCGCCGAGCGGCTCGACCCCGACGATCTTCGCCGCGGGGATCGCAATCACGCGCTCGTCGCCGGGGCGGGGCGGAGCTTCGTAGAGATCCTCGGGGCGAATGCCGATGAGCGCCTTGCCGCCGAGCCCGCGCAGCCGCTCGGCCGGCCAGGGACCCGCCGGAAGGGAGATGCCGCCGAGCCGGAGATTTACGCCCGCTGGAGCCTCCTCTATCGCGACCTCCATGAGGTTCATCGGTGGGCTGCCGAGAAACCTCGCGACGAAGGTGTTGGCGGGGTTGCGGTAGACCTCGAGCGGAGGGCCGATCTGGACGACCTCTCCCTTGTCCATGATGCAGATGCGATGGCCCATCGTCATGGCCTCGATCTGGTCATGGGTGACATAGATGGCGGTGACGCCGATCTCGCGCTGCTGGCGGATCAGCTCGTTGCGCGTCGTGACGCGCAAGGCTGCGTCGAGATTGGACAAGGGCTCGTCGAAGAGGAACACCTTCGGCTCGCGCACGATGGCGCGCCCGAGCGCCACGCGTTGGCGCTGGCCGCCCGATAGAGCGTGCGGCTTGCGCTTGAGGAACGGCGCCAGGCCGAGCTTCGCCGCGGCGGCGTTGACCCGGCGCACGATCTCATCTGGCGGGACGCTGCGTCGGCGAAGGCCGAAGGCGAGGTTATTGAAGACGTCCATATGGGGATAAAGCGCATAGGATTGAAACACCATGGCGATGCCG
>JBIOEK010000251.1:0-6197 GCA_044445925.1 Hyphomicrobiales bacterium | reverse complement strand
TCGCCGTACTGCGTGAAAACGAGATCGCTCAAGGCGCCGACCGCAAGCGGCCCGAGCCCGAGGCCGACCAGGGTGACGATCGTCATGAAGAGCGCCGAGGCGAGCGGGCGCAGATGCGCGTCGATGCGATCATGCAGCACCGCCACCGAGGGGCCGAGATGGATGGCGCCAGCCGCTGCCGGAAGCACGAACAGCGTGAGCGCGAGCGTCGTGTCGTCGACCCAGTAGAACGCCATGGCGAAGGGGCGCGCGGCGACGAACACGATCGCCACGAGCCATAAGGACCATCTGATGTCGGCGGCACGCAGGCGGTCGCTGAGATGGCCGCCGAGCCAGGTGCCGAGGGCGCCCCCGATGCCGATGACCACGGCGAGATAGGCGCCGGCCTGCGCGATGTTGAAGCCGCGCGAGCGCACCAGGAAGGACGGGATCCAGGCGATCGCCCCATAGCCCACCGTGATGGCGAGGATCGCGGCGATCAGGACCTGCCGCAATACCCGGTCGGACCACATGCGGCTCAGCGTTTCGCCGACCAGGGCGATGGATCCGCTTGCGCCGGGCGCAGCGCTGGCGGGCACCGGCAGCTCCCGTACCGTCAGCCGCAGCAGCACGGCAAGCAGCAGCGGCGGCAGACCCGCCACCGCGAAGGCGACGCGCCAGCCGTAAAGATGCCCAACATAGCCGCCGACCAGGAAGGCGAGGAACACGCCGACATTGGCGCCGGCAGCCAGGCTGCCGAGCGCCGTCGCCCTTTCGCCCGGCTTATAGAGGTCGGAGAGCCATGCCTGCGAAGGCGGCAGGCCGCCGGCCTCCCCGACGCCCACGCCAAGCCGCGCTAGGAACAGTTGGGTCGCGGTCTGGGCAAAGGCGCAGGCGATCGTCATCGCGCCCCACAGGGCGGCAGCCGCGGCGATGAGATCGCGCCGGCTATGGCCGACCGCCCAGAGGCCGGCCGGAATGCTCAACACGGTGTACAAGGCGGCGAAGGCGAGGCCCGAGAGCAGGCCGAGCTCGATGTCGGTGAGGCCGAATTCGTGGCGGACCGGCTCGAGCAGGATGCTCATCAATTGCTGGTCCAGGAAATTGAACGCCGACAAGGCGGCGAGAACGATGAGCACGTAGCGCCGCTGCACAGGGGTCACCGCATCTGCTTACCTTGAGTACTCGAGCATCGTCGAGGCGCAATGGAGCCGAAACTGCGCCTTCGACCTTCTCCCAATTGCGCGGCGGAGTCGATCGATACATGATCTTTGGCGTAGGATCGGCGGGGGAGCGGCAGGCCCCGCGAGCCCGCCCGCGAGCTGCATTCGCGTCGATGGCGATCAGCCGGCTTGGGCAGCGGCGCCGAGGGTCCTCTTCCGATTGCCGCCTTGGAAAGCGCGAGATGTGGCTTCCCTGGGCCAGGCGGAGTAGTATTCTCGAATAGACGATCGGCACGAGCGGGCTCTCGCCGTCACCGGCCCTGCACACGACACCTCGTGACTTCGTAGCAGCGACGCGCATGTTGAGGGTGCTATGGACATCGCCGTCTGGCTCGAAGCCATGGGGCTTGGCCGATATGCCAAGCCGTTTGTCGACAACGATGTCGACCTCGACGCGCTTCGATACCTGACCGATCAAGACCTCAAGGAACTCGGCGTCTCGCTCGGCCATCGGCGAAAGCTGCTGGCCGCGATCGCAGCGCTCGGCAACGCCGCTGCCATGTCTCGAGGCGCAGCCGCGCGGCCGGCGCTTCCGCCCGCCCCCGAAAGCCACGTGCTCGAGCACGGCCCCGCCGAGCGCCGTCAGGTGACGGTGATGTTCTGCGATCTCGTCGGCTCGACCGCGATGTCGGCGCGCCTGGATCCGGAGGACATGCGCGAGATCATCGCCTCCTACCAAAGGGAGGTCGCCGAGACGATCGAACGCCATGCCGGCTATGTCGCCAAGTATATGGGCGACGGGGCGCTCATCTATTTCGGCTATCCGCAGGCGCGCGAGGACGATGTGGAGCGCGCCGTGCGGGCAGGGCTCGCACTCGCCGATGCGGTCGGCAGGCTTCGGACGCGGATGGATGAGCGGCTCGCGGCGCGCATCGGCATCGCGACCGGGCTCGTGGTGATCGGCGATCTCGTCGGAACGGGAGAGGCGCAGGAGCGCGGGATCGTCGGCGACACGCCCAATTTGGCGGCACGGCTTCAGGGCATCGCCGAGCCGGGCTCCGTGGTGATCGCCGAGAGCACGCGGCGGCTGCTGGGCCGCCTCTTCGAGCTCGAGGATTTGGGGACGCAGTCGCTCAAGGGCCTCGCCGTGCCGGTGCAGGCCTGGCGAGCCATCCGCCCGCGCAAGGGCGATAGCCGGTTCGAGGCGCTGCATGGAGGCGGGCTCACGGCCTTGGTCGGCCGCGAGGAGGAGATGGAGCTCATCTGCCGCCGCTGGCGTCGCGCCGCCAGCGGCAGCGGCCAGGTCGTGCTCGTCTCGGGCGAGCCGGGAATCGGGAAGTCGCGGCTCGTGGTCGGGCTCAGCGAGCGGATCGAGGGCGAACCTCATATCCGGCTCCATTGCTCCTGCTCGCCGCAACACGCCGACAGCGCGCTCCATCCCGTCATCGCGCAGCTCGAGCGGGCGGCGGGCTTCACGCATGAGGATGACGAGCGGACAAGGCTCGACAAGCTCGACCGGCTGCTGGCGCTTGGAGCCGCTTCTGCGGAAAGCCGTGCCCTCATCGCCGAACTGCTCTCGCTAGCGAATGACGGGCGCTATCCGGCACTCGCCCTCGAAGCCCAGCAGCGGCGGCAGCGGACCCTCGCGGCCCTGCTGGCGCAAATCGAAGGCCTCAGCCGCGAACAGCCGGTCCTCCTGATCTTCGAGGACCTGCACTGGATCGACCCGACGAGCCTCGAGCTGCTGGGCCAGACGGTGGAGCGCGTCCGCGATCTGCCCGTGCTGCTCGTCCTGACCTTCCGGCCCGAGTTCACCCCGCCCTGGGTCGGCCAGGCGCATGTGAGCTCCTTGATCTTGAACCGGCTCGGAAAACGCGATGTCGACCTGATGATCCAGCGCCTCCTCGAGAACATGTCGTTGCCGGCCGCGATCCAGTCCGAGCTCGCGGCGCGCAGCGACGGCATCCCGCTGTTCGTCGAGGAGATGACCAAGGCCGTGCTCGAGGCGGGCTCGGAGGCTTGGCAATCCGCCTCGACCGGCCGCTCCGCGACCTTGACGGTCCCGGCGACCCTGCAGGCCTCGCTGACGGCGCGGCTCGACCGGCTGGGTCCCGCCAAGGAGGTGGCGCAGATCGGCGCCGCCATCGGACGCGAATTCTCCTACCCGCTGCTCGCCGCGGTGGCGCAAAAGAGCGAGACGGAGCTCGCCTTCGCCCTCGACCGGCTCACCGAGGCGGGCCTGGTGTTCCGGCAGGGCACCCCGCCGCATGCGAGCTACCTCTTCAAGCATGCGCTGGTTCAGGACGCCGGCTATGCGAGCCTGCTGCGCGGCCGGCGCCAAGAGATCCATACCCGCATCGCCCAGGCGCTCGAGGAGAGCTTCCAGACGCTCGCCAGCGCGGAGCCGGAACTGCTTGCCTATCATTTCGCCCTGGCGAACCTCCCCGAACGTGCCTGCGCCTATTACGAGCTCGCCGGCGATCGGGCTGCCTCACGCTCGGAATATGCCGAGGCAATTTCACATTTCAACACCGCCCTCGCCGAGGCCGCCAAGCTGCCGCGCGGCGCGGAGAACAGCCGACGCGAGCTGGCGCTGCTGCTGAAGCTCGGGCCGGCGCTCGTCATCAGGAAGGGACCGAGGAGCCCGGAACTCGAAGCCGCCTATCGGCGGGGCCACGAGCTCGCGCAGGGCCTTGCCGATGGTCAGAGCCTGTTCAAGGCCACCTGGGGCCTGTGGTTGCACGCCAATATCGGCGGCCGGCTACGGGCGGCGGGGGAGCGGGTGCAGGAGCTTCTCGACTTGGGGCACCGGCTGCAGGACGACGACCTGCTGCTCGAGGCCTATCACTGCAGCTGGGGCACGGCCAACTTCCGTGGCGATGCGGCGAATGCCCTGCGCGACACAAGCGAAGGCATAAGGCGCTACGATCCGGCGCGGCATAAGCATCTGGGCCGGATTTTCGGCGGCCATGATCCGGGCGTCTGCGCCTGCGGCACTCACGCCATGTCGTTGTGCCTTACCGGCTTTCCGGCGCAGGCGCCGGCCTTTGCGGAGCGTGCCGTCGATCTCGCCGAAACGCTCGATCACCCCCATAGCCTGACCCACGGGCTCCTCTGCGCCAGCCTCACCTATCAGTGTGCGGGCGACGTGGATCGCTGCCTCACCCTTGCCGACCGGCTGGTCGCGGTCGCCCGCCGCTACGACTTCCCCACGCATATCACGGAGGGGCAGTTCCTCGGCGGCTGGGCCCGCGCCATGCAGTCCGATATCGCCGCCGGAATCGCGCAGATGGAGACGGCCTTCGCCTCGAAACTACGCCATTACCTCGTCCATGACAGCGTCCGGCTGGCCGAGGCTCTCTGCCTTGCCGGGCGCGAAGCCGAGGCGCTGGGCGTCCTGAACCGGGCGCTCGAGGATATCGTCGAGCCGGATACCGGCCTCTATCTGCCCGAGCTTCACCGCCTGCGCGGCGAGCTGCTGCTTCGCCTCGACCCCGCAAACCGCGAGGAGGCGCTCCGCTCGTTGCGCGCCGGGCTCGACCTCGCCACGAGGCAGGGAGCGCGCCTGCTCGGCCTGCGCGCGGCCGTGAGTCTGGTGCGAGCCACGGACGCGCGCGCGGATCCGGGCGACGGCGCTGCTGCCCAGCTGCGCCAGATCTACGAAAGCCTGACCGAGGGCTTCGACACCCCCGATCTCAAGGAGGCCAAAGCCCTGCTGGATGGGCTGGCGTGATCTCATCAGGCTCCCACGACGAGGACAGCGCAATGTGGCCTGACATTCCTTACGAGCCTTGGCGCGAGACTTGCGAGGCTCTCCATCTCTACAGCCAGATCGTCGGGAAGTACAGGCTCGCGCATTCGCCGTGGCTAAACCACTCCTGGCACGCCACCCTCTATGTCGGCGCGCAAGGATTGAGCACGGGCCTCATTCCCGATGGTCCGGGCGGTATCGAGGTCACGATCGACCTCTCCGGCCACCATGTCCGCGGCGCTGCCGGGGACGGACGGTCCGCGAGCTTTCGCCTCGAGCCCATGTCGGTCGCCGAATTCCATGAGCGCTTTCTCGCGCTGATCGGCTTTCTCGGCGGCACGCCGAAGCTCGACGGCAGACCCAACGAGGTGGCCGAACCGATCCCGTTCACCGAGGATCGCGCCGCGCGCCCCTACGATGCGCCAGCCGTGGAGCGGTTCCTCCGGGCCCTCCTGGCAAGCAATCGCGTGCTCAGCCTCTTTCGGACCGGATTTCTCGGCAAGGCGAGCCCGGTGCATTTGTTCTGGGGAAGCTTCGATCTCGCGACCACCCGCTTTTCCGGACGCAGGGCTCCGCTGCATCGAGGGGGCATTCCGGCTCTTCCCGACGCCGTGACCCGCGAAGCCTACAGCCATGAGGTCTCGTCGGCCGGGTTCTGGCCGGGCGGAGGCGGCATCATCGGCTATCCGGCCTTCTACTCCTACGCATACCCGGCCCCTGCGGGCTTCGCGCAAGCCCATGTCGAACCCGACGGCGCCTTCTTTCATGGCGAGCTCGGCGAGTTCCTGCTGCCTTACGAGGCCGTTCGCACCGCCGGCGACCCGCAACATGCGTTGATCCGCTTCCTCGAGACGACCTACGAGGCGGCAGCGAAGCTCGGGGCCTGGGATCGCGATGTCCTCGAATGCGCGCTTGGCGAGCCGCTTCACCCGAGAGCTGTCTGAATTCGCGTAGTGTCTCAGTTTGAGCTTCGGCTTTCGACCCATTGCCGCTCCGGAATTTTGCAGCGAACGGATGGGGTTAGCTGATGAGCCGATGTTCGCCTTCGTTGCAGAAATCAAGAATTTCGCGACGCGAGCGCCTTATGCGACTTCGTGCTGCCCGCGCCATGTCCGCTTCTGATCGCACAACGGACTCAAGTCGGACATCGCGCCATGTCCGAGATGGTGAAGGGTTTCAGATGCCGGCCCTTGCGCGACGGTGATTGAAGGCTGAGGGGCCGGCTTCTGAAAGCCTCCCAAGGACGAAACCGCGAGGGGGAAGGGAGTGGCGGCGGCGCCGGCTCTATGGGGATTTGAGTGTGT